>JAGHSL010000083.1 GCA_018065885.1 Candidatus Limimorpha equi | reverse complement strand
GACCCATTCAAGATTGTGGCGCAAATGAAAGTCATTGTGCCTGAATTTATTAGCAACAACAGTGTTTTTGAAAAATTAGACAAACATGAATAACTACTGCATTATTATGGCTGGCGGCATCGGAAGTCGTTTCTGGCCTTTGAGCAAAGATAATTATCCGAAACAGTTTCTTGATATTTTAGGCACGGGAAAGAGTTTTATCCGTAGCACTTACGAGCGTTTCAGCCCATTGATTTCCGATGAAAACTTTCTCGTGGTCACGAATGCGGCTTACAAGAACCTTGTTTTGGAACACCTTCCCGAACTGAAGCCCGACCAAGTGCTTTGCGAACCCGCACGCCGCAATACAGCACCTTGCATCGCTTACGCTTGCTATCGGATCCAAAGCCGTTGCAAGGATGCCAACATCGTGGTGACTCCCGCTGACCATTTGGTTACAAACGAAACTGAATTTCAACGCATTATCTGCTTAGGTTTCGATTTTTTGAAAAAACAAGACAATGCCTTGATGACCATCGGCATCAAGCCGAGCCGCCCTGAAACGGGTTACGGTTACATTCAGGTTCCTAAGCAAAACGAATTGCCGGAAGTCGTGAAAGTGGAAATGTTCAAGGAAAAACCGAATTATGAGACAGCCCTGAAATTTGTTGCCGAAGGCAATTATTTCTGGAATTCCGGCATCTTTTTGTGGACTCTCGATGGCATAATGAATGCTTTCAAGACCAATCTGCCCGACATGGTAACGCTTTTCGACGAAGGCAAGGACAAGTTTGGCACTGCCGAAGAACAATCTTTCATCAACCAGCGTTTCCTCGACTGCCAGAATATCAGCATCGACTACGGCATCATGGAGAAATCACCCGACACCTACACCATTCCCGCTGATTTCGGTTGGAGCGACATCGGCACTTGGGGTTCGCTGTTCACACACGCCCAAAAAGATGCCGACAACAACGCCTTGCGTGGCAAAGTGGTGTCCATTGATAACAAAAACACAATCATCAACATAGAAGATGGCACCGAAGCCGTCGTGGAAGGCTTGGATGACTATCTCGTGGCCTATCGTGACCATTCGCTTTTGGTGTGCCGCCTGCACGATGAGCAGCAAATCAAGGTTTGGATTGAAGGACTGAAGTAAGACATTTTCAATTCGAGAATAACTAAAGGTGGTTGAAAGCCACCTTTTTTGTTTATTTTTGCCGCAACAATGGGAACAAATCCGCACATATCGGTAATAATGCCTTGCTATAACATGGAGAAATTCATAGCAAGCAGCATTCAGTCTGTCTGCAATCAGACTTTCAGCCATTGGGAACTACTCATTGTCGATGATGCTTCAACCGATAAGACTGCGGAAATAGTCCAAAGATTTCAAGAAGCTGACAGCAGAATTCATTTTGCAGCAAAATCGATGCATACAGGCATTGCCACCACGCGAAACCAAGCCATAGGCATGGCAAAAGGACAATATCTGGCATTTCTTGATGCCGACGATGTCTGGCATCCTGACAAGCTGGAAAAGCAGTTTGACTTTATGAAAACCCGAAACATCGGTTTCAGCTATTCGGCTTACAACTGGATTGATGAAGCCGGAAACGAACTGGGAAAAACCATCCCGACGACAGGCGACTTGAATTACAACGACTATCTGCACAACACCATCATCGGTTGCTCGACCGTCATGGTCAACACCAACATAACCGGTCTCATATCAATACCCGAATTCCGCACCAGCGAAGACACCGCCACATGGCTCAACATCTTGAAAAAAGGCTTCCTTGCGTATGCGTTTCCCGAAGTTTTGGTTTCGTACCGCATACGTGAGAAATCAGCCTCATCCAACAAAATCAAGGCTGCCCATGATCTTTGGAAAGTATACCGTCAGCAGGAAAAACTTTCCTTATTCCAGACCTTATCCTGTTTCTGCAGCTACGCCTATCACGCCATAAAAAAACGCCTATGATGCAAAGTTTCGATCGATGGAATTATTACCTCTATAGAAATGCCTGGCGATTTGGCGGATTACCACACGAAGAGCAAAAGCTCAGCAAAGAATCCTACACCAGTCTTCTTCGTGATGGAGGTCTGTTTGTAAGAAACACATACGATTTCGATTGCAAGAAAGAAACTGGGTTTTGGTATCTGATAAAAGACAGTTTCACACCTTTGGAAGAACTGCCTTCAAAGAAAAGACTGAAAATCAAGAATGCGCTGAGTCTGTTCGATTTTCAATTGGTTGACAAGAAAGTGCTTTATGAAAATGAGTTTGTCAATCATTACGATAATTCGTTGACTTTGCACCAGGAGAAAAACAAGCAGGATTTCATGGATGATTTCTTCTATTATTTGGAACAGGAAAATTGCGAATATTGGGCTTGTTTTACAAAAGAAGGACACGATTTTGCGGGGTTTGCCATCAATTATGTATCCGATAATGCTTGCGATTACAAAATCACCTGCATTTTGCCAAAATATCATGCCAATTCTTTCTACACCTACTACGGCCTTTTCTACGCCATGAACGAACATTACCTCGGCAAGAAGCATTTCCGATATATCACCGACGGTTCACGCACCATCACCGAACATTCCGGCATCCAGGATTATCTGATACAGAACTTCAATTTCCGAAAAGCCTACTGCCGCCTTGAAATCCATTACCAGTGGTGGATGAAAATCGCTGTAAATCTGCTGTATCCGTTCCGAAACATCATCACTTTACCACGCATCAAGGCCGTTCTGAATATGGAAGCCATGCAGCGCGGGACAAAATAAAAAAACCAGATAACTGTTGGGGCAATTATCTGGCTAAAAAATTAATAACATGAAACATAAAAAATTACACTTTGTAATCTCTGACTTTCTCACGAAAGGGCGCCCCCTTCAGGACTTGAACCTGAGACCCCCTGATTAACAGTCAGATGCTCTAACCAACTGAGCTAAGGAGGCATTTAGTGTTACAAAGAACGTATTTCCTTTTGTTTGCGGTTGCAAAAGTATATGTTTTTTCATTACCCGCAATGATTTTTATCCATTATTTTTTATTTTTTTTATAACTTGTTGTAAGTTAGCAAAATAAAAATCGAATAAAAACACATTTCCTTGATTCTTTCAAGGTATTTTCGTTTTTTCCCCTTTCCAAAAAGCAAAAAAACCGCTTTTTTATGTAAGTTTGCAGCCCGACATGCGCAAACTGTTTCTCATAGCATCCCTCGTTTTGCTCTGCTTTTGCGGCAGAGTGAAAACCGTTTCGCCCGTGCTGAACGAGACGCCCCACCGTGCCGCCTTGGATGCTGTTGACACCTTGCTACAGCAGCAGCCCGACAGCGCCCTTACGGCACTGCTGGCTTTCAACGATGCTATGGGCGACTCGGTGCTGAACCCTTGGGAGCGCAGCCGTTTCCACCTCATGCTCGCCGAATTGCTCTACAAGAACGACTACACCCAAAACAACCGCGCCGAACTGCTGACCGCCACCGCCTACTACGACAGCCTTGCCGGCCGCCACCCTTTCGATGCGCCGCTTGCCTACCTGCAGGCACGCGCCCACTACATGGACGGCGTGGGCTGGTACGAGCAGGACAGCATTGTGCCCGCCTGCCAAGCCTACCTGAAAGCCTTGCAAGTGATGGAAAACCATTTTAAGGATAATGAAATGGATAGGAATATGATTCGGTTTATGGGACTGATAAACACAAGATTGGCTAATTTATTCTTATATAATGATGCTGTAAAGCAGTCCATAGAAACAAGCCGAAAGTCTTTGCTTTATTTTGAGGAACTAGGTCACCAAAAAAGCATTGTAAACTCCTTAATGCTTATTGGACGCTGTTTTCGTCTTGATTATAACCTTGACACTGCTTTTCCATATTACAAAAAAGCACTGTCGATTGCAAATGAGAATGGTTTCCAAAAAATGCGTTTCAACGCCATGAGTGAAATGGCACCGCTTTATTATGAAAAAGGGTTGAAAGATTCTGCTTTCATAATTCTGCATGAAGCTTTAAGTAACTGCACGACAAAGGATGACAGCCTCGCAACTTGTATGGGCTTGGGGCAATTGTTTTACAAAGAGCATAATTATGATTCTGCTGTCTTCTATTTGGAGAAAAGCGTTAAGAGAAAGTCATTCGATACAGAAACGGCATCGGCAGATTTGCTACACGATAGCTATTTGGCATTGGGCGACAAAGACAAGGCTTTCCATTATGGCGAAATGTTTAAGAAAAACATGATGTGTTATTCAGCAAAATCCACAAAAAAAGTAGAAGTAGCAACCTTATATGAGAAATACATGCAGCAGCAACAAGAAACGCATCAAATGCACATGTTTGGCCGATATTTAAGTCATACTATGATTGTTGTTTGCCTATTGGTGCTCTGTATGGCTCTTCTTTTCATGTTTGGCAGGTCTGCGAAACGCAAATCAGCACTGACGCAATCGCAATTAAGCGGCAAGGTTAAGACCGCAAACCAGTTGGTAAAGGAGCAGGAAGCCATCATAACCACGCAGCGCACGGAACTGGAAATGCTACGCCAAAAAGAAAAGCCCGATTTTGAAACGGTTTATGTCTCTTTTCTTCAGGAGCCTATATGCCGGCATATTTTGTCAGAGTTTCAGGGTGAAAACATCACGGTCGGGCTTCGCTGTCCGGCTTACGAAAAACTGGCTTTAAGCATTGAACAACAACAGCAGTTTTGGAAAGCTGTCGATTACTATTTTCCACAGTTCTTCAGCATTTTGGCAAAGCAATATCCAAGACTGACAACATCTGATGGCCGATATGCCTGTTTCTATCTTCTCGACATTAACGATGGTCAGATTGCCGTGCTGATGGGGGTGAGCTACCAGTCGGTTTGGAAACGCTCCAAAAAGATGAAGGAGATAATGGATGGTGTCAACGATCTTTCTTTAGTTGTGAAATCCATTGCGAAAACAAGCATTAGTTGATTCATTTAGATTATTGTATTTCAATACGTTAATTTGATTTGGTTTATTTTGGTTGATGACATTTCCCTTGACATGTGCGGTAAGATGATTGTAATTTTGCAGCAAGTTTTAAAACAAATCATTATGCGTAAAATTATCACATTGCTTTTTTGCAACTTATTATTGGGAAGACCCTACCATTGTGGAGTAGCCATGAAAAAACTAAACCTTTTACTTTCCTTGGCCCTGCTTTTCGGGGCCAAGGCTTTTGCGCAGGATGGCAAGGAATATAGACCCTCGGACCTGCCGCGTGCGCCACAGCAATGGGCTTACACCTACGAATATGACGAGGATTCGGATTCGGTAGTGAAACAATACATGGAGGCACACGAATTTCCGGATGGGAGGATTTTGGTAAGAGGCATCTCCATAAAGAGGAATGACTGCGGTCAAGTGTTTGCGTTGAGGAATGCTTACGATGCCCACATCCTTGCGCTGGATTCCGATGGCACGGAGCTGTGCCAGGCCACCTACCATAAGGACGGCTACACGAGCCGCAATCCGTATGTCCTGAAAAACCGGCAGGGCGAAGCTTTTCTTCTCAATGCATTCAATCCCGATCACGACACGTGCTCACCGAACTACTACAGGAATTTCAGCCCGCCCATTGACCATTCCATTCTCGGCCTCTACAAACTGAACGACGACCTTTCGATAGCCGAGAGCTATGAGTGGAACATTCCCATCGACACCGTTGAATACGACACCCTAAACGCCCCGTGCTGCGGGCATATTGCCCCGTTTTCGGCCATAGTTGATAGCGAAGGGTATCTTGTTGGAGCTTACACAAAGGCCGGAAGCAAAGTGCCACATCCCGCAGCGAAGGACAGCACCATCTTCTTCAAGATGGACTTTGAGGGCAATGTGCTGAAGAGGGCAGGCTACGAGAGCACCTATTCTGGCAGCGACCTAAGAGCCTTCTACAGGTACTACCATCTGGTGGAGGCTGACAGCGGCTACATCCATTACGGTCTTGAAGGCACAGTTGTCAACCAGGAGGACCGTAATGTGGTCTATTTCGACCGTGATTTCAATGTGGTGCGCACACGCAGGTATCTCCAGGCGGCGGGCTTGCCAAACATTCAAGGGGGGCGATGGTATTTTGGAGACGTGAATGTGGTGCGCAGTCCCCATGGCACGACCTACATGACTTGTGAGGCCGATGAAGTTGAGGTAGGGGTGGGCAACTATTATGTCAGTGTCCTGTACGAGTTCGACGATAACAGCGATTCACCTGCCGTTGTGCCCATCAAACGCTATGCCGAGCGAAAGACAAAGCACTTTGATATGGCGACCCTGAGCAAAGGCGTAGCCATCGCCAACGACCATTCTCTCTTTTATGTCTACAGCCTGAACGTAGGGCCTGCTGGAAATCGTGACTCGTGGATCATGATAGACCACCTTACCCCGGAATTTGAAGTCATGGATGAAGTGTATTACGACTTGCCTGGAGACCGGATGCATAGTGAGGCCTGTAGCATCACGGCAACGGAAGATGGTGGCGTGCTGGTGGAGCTTTATGGCTATGACATGAACATGCCTAACATCATGTATGAATCGGTGGTGAAGTTCCCTGCCGAGGCTTTCTTGGGCGTCGACGAAACCCACGCCAACGGCCTGAAATTGGCCATCGCCTACCCGAACCCGGGCGGCAGCGAGATGCACATCCGCACTGCGGTTGAGAATGCCGCTGTGGAGGTTTACGATATGAATGGCCGCCTTGTGGCGCAGCAGCCTGTCACGGAAACTGAAACGGTTTTGGATGCCACGGATTGGGCTGCGGGGACGTATATTTGGAAGGTCATCAGCGCAGGAAAGGACGTTGAGAGCGGCAAGTGGGTGAAGGAATGAATCAGTTAAATCCCAAACACATCCGCCTCAGCTATGGCATTGTGGCAGCAGCCATGCTGCTGTGCTGGGGCGGTTTCATTGCCGTCAGCTGGTGCATTAAGGACATCTTGTTTTTCGTGGCTTGCGTCTTTGCCTCGCTGTGGTGTGCCGAGATAACCTGGTGTGCCCTCGCCTTTCGCCGCCATGCCCAAGGACAAGGCGTGGAAGCCTGGGGCTGTCGCGCCATGCTGAGAAAACTGAAATTCAGCTTGTGGCTGTTCGGCGTCAGTCTGGTCTCCTATTTCGTCATCTTCCTCCTCGTGGAATTTGGTGTGTACTGAAAATTTTTGGTGTCCGCTGAAATTTCAGTGGCCTACCAAACTATCTGTTTTTGTCACTTTCTGCTTCCTTATAACAAAAGTGTAACTTATTAAAAATCAATATTTTCCAAAAATATCATTTTTACTTACTTTTGCCTTGATGCAAAAGTAACAAAAAATCAAGGGCAGGACCATCGGCCTCTGCGCGGCCAGCCTAACAGCATGACCTTCAAGAAATATGTCATAAACGCAATTTCGTGAAGGTCAAGCCGTTAGTCTGTCCCTTTGCGGGCGCTGCCCCGCCGT
>JAGHSL010000109.1 GCA_018065885.1 Candidatus Limimorpha equi | reverse complement strand
CCACGCGATTGTGAAGCGACAACATTATTGATATTCAAATCGCCAGCCTCGGAGGTCTGAATGAGAATGCCTTGGCAAGGGGCAATCATTTCGTTGTCGGTATGAGGTTCCCAGACGCCGCTGTGGGTCAAGGTGTAATAGCCCGTAGCCAAACGATCATCATCAATGGCACCTTCACTACCCTTCTTGATGTTGTGTGCGAAAGGATTGCCCACCAAGGCAAAACCTTTCAAGTCGTCGGGGCGAGAATCCGTATAAGTCATTGCGTATGTTGCAGCGATTGTGTTCATTGTTCCTTTGAAATTGAGCGTCATGTCGTTGCTGTTGGCATAAAGATAGCCACGGCCGCTTTCAAAATTGACAAACTCATTTTCTGGATTTTTATAGTTGCGCCATTCATTTCTGACAATATTTTCGCGGAAGAAAAACAAGTCGAAATCAGGATAAATCATGTTGCTTGCCGATTCAATTTCACCCGTCACAGGCGAAGCAAGTGTATACCAATCGCCTTGACTTTCGGCATCGGCGTAGGCTGAAATGTTTTTCTGAATAGTAACCTGAGCGGCTGAATTGGTGATAAGCTGTGCGCCATCTTCAACGATGAGATTGGAAGGGTGTACCGTACTTAATTCATCAGCAGCCAAAATGTTGCCCGATTCCACCACATACATCTTCGACACATCCGTAACATTCAAAGCCGCCATGCTGCCGCTGATGATTTCACATCTGGCAAAAAGATAAAGAGACTGTTCGGTATCATCACAATAAAAAGCTTCATCGTCTTCATCATAAAAAAGATACATTTCCTCATCGACAGGTATTGCGGAGATTTTGGCTTCACCAGTTGGAGCTACTGTTACATCCCAATTTATCGGAGAGTCACTCAACCTCAAAGAGCCTCTCTTATTTGTATTCAGATATTTTTTGTTAGCTACATCATATAATGTCCAGGAATGTGCTTCACCGCCAAGCGTAAACTGATATACAGAAGTCAAATCAACCACATTGACAGCAGCTTGTTGACAAGTCTTTCTATTTGCAAATGACACATTTACAGCCACACGCTGATCTTCCACATCATCGTGACGACCAATGACTTGTGACGTTCCGGTAAATCCATTACCAATCAGATATTGCCGTCCCGGCACCAGCTGGCTTTCATCAGTAACCAAGGTATAATAGGATGCCGAGGTGGTGATGAAATCAATATATTGCGGACGTTGTGCACTGCCAATTGACAGATTCGGGAAAAAATTGATATAATAACTCGAGACCACACCCATTTCCCTTTCAGTCAGATGGTCATAGAGTCGGAATGTTATGACTTCACCAGCATAGCCCTGTATGTTGTAGCCTTCGGTGATATAAAGGCCAGGGACGAATGGAGACTCCACCAAATGATAAGACGAGCGGCAGATGTCGCCGGCAAAAGCGCCCAACTCAATATTCGAGCCAGTCTGCATGACGCCATCAATACGGATGGCGAATGTCGCCGTCATATTAAAATCACTCAATTCGGGCTGCCAATGATGCTCAGGATAAAGCTGGGCAAAAACGCCAAAAGGCAAGGCAAGCAATAAGGACAAAACCGTTTTCTTTAAATTATTCATTGTAGACATATTTATTTCGATTATTTATTTGACAATTATCTTTCCTGTGAGCACTTCGCCGGTTCCCATCGTTATCTTCACCATATAAGTTCCAGCGGTATTGAACGGTTCAAGTTCAATCGGATAACGGCGCGGCCTGATGGCTTGCATCAGGTTGCCGCCCAAGGTGTAAACCTCAACCATCATGTCGTGTTGTTCGGCCTCGGTAAATGGGAAAAACAGTGTTACAACCTGATGTTTCTCGGCAGGAACCGGACTAATCAGCAATTCGCGCAAACCATCGTAAGGCTGCACGGTGAGCGCCAGGGTGCTGTCACATTCCTCAGCGGAGTTGAACTGCAAGTTGTAAGTTCCCGGAGCATCGAAGGTCATGCCATCGTAATGGAATGGGAACTCGAAGGCGACCACGCTCTTTTCTTCGTGATAGACCGGATTGACGGTCAAGTCGAGGCGGAGAATGCTGTCGTTAGGCAGTTCGTTGAAATAGGTGCCCGAGCGGTAGGCGCGGAAACCGTTTTCGACATAATACTGGCCTTCGCAAATCTCGGCTTCAATGAGTCTGTCGTAATCGGTGTTGAAGACAAACAGGTAAGGATTTTCCATGTTGCCGTAATTATCATCATCATGGAATATTTCCCGCTGATGGCTACGTGTCCTTCTCACCTTCTTTTTGTTATGGTCATACAGGCAGAAATTAAGTTCGTCGCCTTCCTCGCCGTGAGCGGTCAGGAAAATGCGGTATTCGCCCAACTTGTCAAGATAGATGGCACGGCCACTGCCGCGTTGTTCGCCTTGGCAGAACACACCGACTTCAAGCGTGTCAGATTCTATGATGTTGCCATCAAGTTCGATTGCACCGACAAAGGTAATGTTGCGGGCAAACTGATGTTCGTCGGATTGCCAATGCACTTCCTGCATATCGGCCGGAGTTCCCTGGTTACGGGTATTGGCCGGATAAACGAGCGTTTTGTCATCATTGTCATTCGACAAATACATATAACCTTCGCCAGGCGAAAGCATACTCAATGGACCGTACCACATTCCGAAATCCTCGTAATACATCGTGAAATTCGATTGCGATTTCAGAATGTCGCCGTCTTTCGGATTCCGATTCATGCCACTCATGGCCGATTCGACAGAAGTCGTGTAAACGGAAGGATAGCCTATCCAATTCCAGCCATGATGAATGCCGATTTCGCACGCATTGGCATCGGCATAGCAACCGGTAACATCAACATGGTTAGGACTTCCGTTCTGAATCATATACATTGATTCGTTATCTATGGAAAGCAGATTGCCATACCATGAATCCTGTTCCGGATAATATTGTACAAATTGCAGCTGCGACTTAATGTTTTCCGCCTTATTGCCCAAAGCAGATTCAAGATTCTTCAGACCCTTGCCATTGCTTTGGTCGATATAAGTAGAATACCACGACCAGCCATTGGCAAGCACATCACTCTGCGTGCCGTAGTCGGGATTGAGGGTGAGACGAAGCGTATAAGTGGAGTCACAACCCAAAGCAGTAGCGTAATTGAACACGGCGATGGTGTCGCGCTCGAAAGAATGGTTCTGATAAACAAATGGAAGGTCGCTAGGACAAACCATCACATCATCTTCATAGTTATAGAAAGGATGAACGGTGAGGGTGAGCCGAGTGGTATCGTCACAGCCAAATGCGTTTTCAACGTAGTTGTCGAGATTGAGTATAAGATCATCGTTCATCGACCATCCGGCGGCAAGAGCGGCGAGGCTGTCGGCACTGATGGAGAAGCCGTTGTTCTCGTAGTCCATGCCGAAACAAGTGACATCGCTTGCCAAGGTCGTGGTCGGGTCGGGATTCATGATGACACGGAGGCAAACCGTGCTATCGCATCCAAGCTGTGACGGAATGGTATCGTAGTACAAGCCAGCATGTGAAATTTCCTGCCCGTGGAAATTGTAGATGTCGCCAGGGCAAAGATACTCAAAAACCTGTACTGGTTCAGGAGTCTCTGTTTCGTTGGCATAAATGGTGAAGGTCTTGTCAAGGAAAAGGCCTGTGATATCAGTGGTACGTACACGAATTGAATACTGGTATGTGCCGTAACAGCGGAAGTCTTTATTCGTGTAGAGCGTATTGTCCTCGATGCGGAAAAGCGTATTGTCACTGCTGCCAGTCCCGCTTACGAAGGTATAAGCAAACTGGTCAGAATTCTGGTCATCGAAAGTGGAGAAGAAACCGACTGCCGTACCGACGGCATCGTTTTCTTCAAAGACATTGTTGCTAAGTGTTAAATCGTATGGGGGATGGCCGAAGCTATACCTGTATTCGGAATAATTCTTATAGTCCTCTTTATTGTTTACGTTGTCAACGGCAAGACCGAAAAAGTCGAAACTTGACCCGTTATTAAGGTAAAACACATAGGTACTGTCGGGTTGAACCCTATTTTCAAGTCCATAGTCATTGCCATCGATTGACACATATAATTCGATATAATTCACGCCAGATCCGTTTGTATCGTCGGATGAGTTGAAAGAGACGAGAAGATACTTGTCGGAACTGGCATAGGTGGTATCGCAAACAATCAAAGATGTCGGGGCTAACACATCGAGATGATTGACGTAATCGTTGGTTGGAACGACATCATTCTCATCGAAGAAGATTTCAGCGTTTTCGACGATGCTGTCGCCTGTATGAAGGCTGCGGAAATTCTTTATGTCGGCAGCGAAAGTGACCCATCCTTCGCCACTACCCGAAAGGGTGTCGTTGACAGGCAGGAAGCCAAGACTATCGACAGGTGCGATGCCAGTCTCAGGGTCGATGGTTTGGAAAATCCAATAGGCATAGTTTTCTGGCACTTGGATGGCGGCTGTGACGTCGAGCCAATAGCCGAGGCTGTCCAAATTGATGCGTTCATTGTAATATGACGCAAGCTGTGGCACTTCGAAGGTGTATTCGCCGAAGCCAAAATTGCCGAGATGGAAAGACGTAGGCTCAAGAGACTCATCGAGAGGACACGTGATTTTGACACGGGCGGCGGCGGCAGTAGCGGTCTCGGGGTTGTTTTCGAATTGGATAGTGTACGACAGCGGATCGGTGGCATTAATCATTTGGACGCAAGTGCTGTCAGCATTGGTATAGCCGGTTGGCCCATAGATTTCGTTAGGGTCGTCGGCAAAGAGGCAGTCGCCCTTATAAAGCGGCTTATAGGTCTCGACGGCCACCCTGCTCTGTCCGTTGCTATTGGCGAAAGCACGATACCAAAGGCCGCCCCGGATGTCTTTCACCACCACGAAACGCTGCAAGCCGTGACCATAGGAGTTGTACAAGTTGTAGGCCCATTGGATATTCTCGTATGCTCCCTGCCCATTCATGTAGGGATTATACATCTCGTAAAGATCCCATTCCTTGACTTTATCAGAATACAAAAGTCCTTCATCGGGTTCCCAAAAGTCTTCGAGGTTGCTGACTATCTCGTCATATTCATCATACATGTAGGTCTTCCCATCGGGGCCTGTGGCACTCAATGTGCTAAGGAAAGACTGATAGTAATGATTCGAATAGAGGCCCATCCAAGGGGTGATCTCCGCCGAGAGTTTCGACTCATAGATTTTCAGCGATTCTTCATACACGGGGTGCATCGACGAGAAAGGCCGTGATTCGCAGTTCAGATAGACCTTCAAGGAATAATCGCCAGCCGGCAGGCCTGAAAGTGTATAGATGTCATCGGTGTTTTCGTAGTTGTACTCACGTTCATCGCCTGTCGTCTGGTTTTTCAGGACAACATAGTACCATTGGTTGGGAATGTCGCAAAGCACACAGCCTTCGTCGGCATGAGGAGGCTCGATGACAATTTCGCCATCAGTACCCCCTTCAAACGACACCATGTTTGTGACCGACGCTTTGAATGGCGTAAACTCGCCCTTGAGGATATGGAGCGCCTGATTGATGCTGTCGGTAGCATTGAAAGCCGTAAAGTAATAGGTCCTGATACGGAGATTGTCGGAATACGGAGAATCAGCATCTTGATAAGTAACGCTAATATCGGACAGTTCGCCATCATATTGGATGGTGACACCTTTTTCCATAAGCTTATTCACATTGGTGATAGGATCAAAATCGTGGCTGCTTTCCTCGGCCACGATGGGTTCGAGAGCTCCGCTAACGCTAAGGGTCATGTTCAGATAGATATGCTGTTGCATTGTTCCCAAAGGTTCGTCGGTGCAAGCTGTCTCGAAACGATAGGTGCGGACATATCGGCGTTGTCCGTCGGCGACATAACTTTCGTCCAACACATCACCTTCATGATAGAAGGCGATGTCGCCGCAAGGGACCTCAGCAACAAGGCCAGCCGAGCGCAGCTGCGAGATGTGCGAATAAGCAGGAGGAAGATCCGACTTGAACCAACCATCGGCCTCAAGGTCTTCGAGCGAGCCGGAGACCTGCCCTGGTTCTTCCCCACTAGCCACGACTTCTATGTTTTCATCATACGAAAACAGCCGTTCATTGCCATCGCAATTGATGATGACCCAATAGGTACGTTTCACCCAAACACGGCAACCTTCTTCGAAGCCCGTCACTTGCGAAGTGTAATATGCGGTCCACTCCCCCACTTCTCCATGACATAGATAATGTCCGAGGTTGTATTCGACATTGCCATCGGTAAGGCCATCAAGATAACTCTTAATCTGGTGCTTGCGGTTGTTCTCAGGAGGCAGCGAAGAATACTCCAGAGAGCAGTCGTATGCAAGACGGTCTGGCAAATCGACCGGAGTCATATAATAGTGTTCCTGTGCTGTTCCAATAAATGGCAACAAAATCATCAAGTTCAGTAGCAGAAGAATGAGATAAGAATTATTTTTCATATATGATTGATTCAATGAATTTACAATTATGTAATTGGGGTTGCGGGTTTTCAGAAAGATTATCCAAAATGTTCAAATCACTTTTCAACTTTTCACTAATCCTAAAAGTCCTGGCAGGCATCGCCTATTCCGTTGCAATCTTCGTCTTCCTGATCTGGGTTGAAGGTATAAGGGCAGTTGTCGTATTCGTTTGGAATGCCATCGCCGTCAATGTCGTCATCGCACACATCACCGACGCCATTATGATTAACATCGCTTTGATCGGGATTAAACTTCAGCGGACAGTTGTCGCAGACATCGCCGATGCCGTCGCCATCGCTATCAGCCTGATTTGGATTGTAAACACGCGGACAGTTGTCGATTTCGTTAGGCCAGCCATCGCCGTCCATGTCATCATCGAGTTCGTTCGGAGTGCCATCACCGTCAATGTCGGGATCGCAAGCCACGCCTACTTCCTCTCCTTCTCCATTTATCGAAGTGAGATTGGTTGGGTCGAAGTCATCAGGGCAGAAGTCGCACACATCGCCAACACCGTCATTATCGCGGTCAGCCTGGTCGGGGTTTTCGTAATACCGGCAGTTGTCGCACACATCACCGATGCCGTCGAAGTCGGTGTCCTGCTGATTATAGTTTTTGTGGTAAGGGCAATTATCACATTCGTCACCTATGCCGTCATTGTCGGAGTCTTTTTGGTCGGGATTGGCATGGCAAGGACAGTTGTCATCGTAATTAAGAACGCCATCACCATCAATGTCGGGAGAGGAAAGGATGCCGTCCTTCGGATAATTGCTCAAATACAGTCCCATATTGGCCGACAATGCGGTAGTATCCTCATCGGCTGCCACATACCAGCGTCCTCCAATCTTCTGGAAACCAAACCAAAGGTCGAACACTTTTTCCGAGTTATCATAGACATCCACATAGACGGAAGTCCCAGCACCTTCATTATAGCTTAGAATCACATCGAACTCTTCAATCATGGCGACACTAGCGTGCCAAGCCTCGTTAAGAGAATCCACCGAAAGCGCAGCATCGATGACAGCAGCATCTTCGGGGCGGTATAGCGACTTCAGCGCAGTCATGCTACCGCTTTTGTATGCCTTCAGCACTTCCGAAAGCAAACTCATAGGCGAATTCACTCCCGAGGAGTTTTGTGTGCCACCGGTATTCCTCACCCAGCGGTGACCTTCAACGGGGGGCATACCCACAAGGTCATAATACATCATGCGACCACACATCTTGTGAACCGGGTCGGGCGAATAAAAATGCATCGAGTCAGCATTGAAATCCAAAGCCACACTATAAGGCTCCTCGTTATATACAGGGAACATATCATTTTGGGCTGCCGACGTAAAAGCCCATGACAAAACGACTATCAATAAACTAATCTTTTTCATATTTTAATTCTTAATGCACAATGGAATAATCGAAAAATTCATACATCGAGGTTCTTGACTTAAAAGTAACGAATGTGCTACGCACCTGGAAATCCATCTTGACGCGGATGTCTTTCAGTTGGATTCCATAGCTTCCGAACTTAATGGGGAAATAGGCGTTAGAGTCTAAAGCACCCAAGAAAACCTGTCCATACAACTTGGGATAGACACCGAACTCAATACTGAACAGATTGGGGTGACGAAGAATAGCATCCAAAGCGATAGTGCCGATGATGTAAGGATGCAGCTCAAGCAGATGGTCCGAACAGCTGAGATCGACATACTGCAACCAATATTCAGGCGTTTCGATACCTAATCCCAATCCACCTCTGACATACAGGCCTCCGAAACCAGGAAATGACAAGTAAGGTATTCCGATATCGAAAGTGAAACCGGCTTCCACAGCGGCATGACCAGTAAGGACTGGCATCAGAGTTGGTCTTTGCTTCGTCTCGCAACAATCGACACCGAACCCGATGTTGAGGTGTTTCGTATCCACATAAAAGAGGAAATTCATACCACCAGGCCCTTTTGCGATGGCCATCCCTAAAAGGGCTAACTTTATCATGTTTGCGGTAGTACTGACAGCCACCCCAACATCATTGCCATGATTCTGAGCGAAAAGGATCATATCTTCTGCCGATTCAAAACTTTCATTGAACCCCGTTATGTCGGCAATTTTCTTCAAGACATCAGAATAAGGTTTAAAATCTTCCACCATGCCTTTGTTATCTTCGATGAATGACGAAAGTCTTAGAAGTTCTGCGGCAAGAGCATCCTTGTCCTCCATTGATACGGTAAATGTCGAAGCAAAGTCAGGGTCAACCACATTAATCTTTTCGACATAATTGCAATCTATCATCGAGCCGTCTTCATCGGCTATCTGGAAGCGGACGTCATGCTGTTCGATGGCAATGAGGTTGTCAGGATTCAATGGCTTCACCATTTGATCATCAGGATGGACTGACACTCGGTCTTCAAAACCTTCGGGATAGGTTGTGACTTGGAAGTCCTCAATTCTGACCAGTTCGCCAGGATGATAGCAGTTGTCCTTGGCTATGGCCGACGACAAGGTAATGGTGCTGCACAGGTCAACGGTGACCAACTCTCGCTGTATGCCATATTTTGAGGCACGGGCCACCTGAAAGAGATATTTCCCTGGTATTTCAAGCAAAATGAGAGGATTACTTTGGAAACGCTTATCCAAAGGGAAGTCGAAACTGGAGCCTTCTGGCTGTTCGATGACATCCCATCGGTAAGTGCAATAAACCGCCCCTTGAGCGTTCTCATCTCCCAAACGGACCGATGTGACTCCTGACGAGGAAACATAAATCGCTTTGTCTTTCCCAGCAAATCCGTATGGCTTCAAATCCTGTGCCTCTACCCTGCCGGCAAATAGAATTGCCAGCAAGACGGCTCCGAAAACTTTTATTGATGTTTTGCCTATCATATTCATAGATGCTTTTACTTTATCAATGTATCATAACATTCTTATAATATTCATGAAGGTCGATCTCGTCGTTCACATCGATGCTGAACAACAGTTCGGCATTGGTGTAGCAATAGATGGTAATCGTGTGACGCACGCCAGGACGCAGCACGCCGTCAGGCTCATCCTCGAACTGAACCGGAATCTCCAGTTCGGTGCGGTGGATGTTGAGTTCTCCCCTTCTCAGGCCGATCCACGATTCACCCAAGCTGCGCAGCACGATGCGCGGATTGACAATGTCGGTGTTGCCGATGTTGCCGAATTCGAGCGTCAGGCAGCAATAGCGGTTGGCACGCAAGCCAGCCGGAATGATGAGGTTGGTCGAGAGGTTCTCAGGTTCGCCTTCCACAATGGTGAAGCCATTGTGGAGGTAAGCGGCGCCAGCGCAGTAATTGATGGCACGCACCGTATAGGTGCCCAATGCAGCGCCCTTCAGGTCGAAGGTGACAAATACTTCGTTGAAGTTGACATACTGCAAGGCCTCGGCCTGAATGGTGTCAGTGGCGTTGTAGAGAATCACTTCCATATCGTGACGGAACTTTGAACCAATGAGTTTCACGGTCACCTTGCCCGTGTTGCCGCCACGGTTCGGGCTGATGCTGCGAATCTCGAACGGCAAGATATCGGCCTCGATGGTCATGTGCTGCTGCTCGCGGACCGGACTGTAGCCGAACACGCTCACGCCATAATAGCCTGGCTCGGTGCGCGGAATGTAGAGTTCGGAGTTGCTCGTCATCTGACCATCGGTCGAGAATTCATAGTTCAGGTTCGTGCCGATGGAATCGTGCAAGACATAGATGTTATTGACAGCACCCATCAGCGAATCGGTTGAAGTGACATAAATGCGCACCGTTTCACTGATATTGCTGCCGATTTCAAGTTTGAAGTCCTTGTACTGGTAATTGTTCATATCGAACGGCACCTCCGTGTTGAATGGCAGCACAGGCAATTCCACATGGAACGGATAAGCCGAATAGCCGCGGTTGTTGTCTTCATCGAGTTCGTAGAAGGTGTTGCGGGCATCGGCCAAAACGATAATGTAGTAGTCGCCTTCCTGAACACCCGAAATGGTCGCCGCCAGCGAATTGGTGACGTGCGAATAAATCGGGATGGTAGGATTGTAG
>JAGHSL010000328.1 GCA_018065885.1 Candidatus Limimorpha equi | reverse complement strand
AATTATTTGATTTGCCAAATGATAATGTCAGAACGCGTTATATAGCAAGTTGCCTTCTATCGCATTTGCCGTTCTGTCTGGTATTCCACATCCTTTTGCAATTGATTTCCATTGGCTTACAGCATCGCATACCTGTCCGATTATCGCATTGCAATTCTTAATGTGGATGTTTTGCGCCACAGCACGGAAGTCATCAGCAGTGAAATCGGTCCATTTGCCATTGATCGACATCTGATGCTGCGAAGTCCATTCGCCTTTCGGGTTATAGCAATACGAGACGTCGTAGGCTGGCGAGAGCGACCATTCGCCTTTCTGATTCATTAGGAATGATATGTTTTTTGTGTGGTCATCTTGATTCCTGGCTATCACATTGAAGACCATTCTCCTAAAAAGTTCTTCAGCTTGTTTGTACGGCAAGCGGAGGCGACGCATCACTTGAAACGCCTGTTCGTATGAATAGGCATGAAGCATCTTGTAATCGAAATGAGCCAAGCCGCAAAGCGTCTGCGAGTGCAGTTTTCCATTTCCACCCAAACGGTCGAAACGCCGCGTCATGAAGTGCGACCGTCCGTTTTCTTCGAGGATACGGCATTCCATCATCTCAATGCCAGCTTTTTTTGCCATCAAATAATAGGCGTATTCAATACGGCCATAATGTTTCGGATCGCCAAGCGAAGCATTTGTCACGCCATCGAGTTTCAAAAGCCAATGTCCGAAACCCTCGGGGGCATCGAGCTGGCCGGAACGGACTTCGCCCGTGTTTTCGTTGAAGGCGACTACGGCTTTTGCCCGTTGACCTCCTGCCGAAGTCCCAACCTTTATTATATTGGCAATTGCCTCTTTCCTGTTGTCATTCAGATTTGCATTGAGTTGCGTCTTGCTATCTATCACCTCTCTCGCGATTTCAACCAAAGAGCTGATTTCGAGTTCTGACTTTTGTTCAAGATGAACGTCTTGCGCCGGGACGAACTCCAATGCCCCCATGCTGCGTTTCCCTTGATAGCAAAGCCGTTCAACGGGATTGGCAAATGTACGTCCATTCATTGCCAGCCACTTGTCGAGCAATGCCTTACCGTATGCATCCGGCAAAGCATCGGCCAGAAGTCCGGGCAAGCCGAGGAATGTGTCTTTACTCAAATTGCCAAAAGAAAAAACCCTGTCACCTAAGGGCATCATCAACGGCGAAAGTTCCAAACCGGTTGATTTGAAATCATCATCGTATTCGAACAATGCCGACTGCCGGTTTTCGTCCCACATCACGGCTCCGACATATTTGTCCCAGATAAAAACTTTAGCGAGGTTCACCATTCCGATTCAGTATTTTTGCCTTTCACACTTTTCGTCGCCCTTTCACGGACTTTCTCCCCGTCAAGAATTCTTGCGTAGGCTGTCGGGCTGATCTGCCTTTCCTGAAAAAACACCTCAAGTAGGTCGAGACGGTTCATCGCCCGAAGCACTTGAATAAGCGTCATCAGCGAGCAGTTGTGTCCGTTTTCAAGGCTGCTCAGCGCAAAAACCGAAATACCAGCGTTTTCGGCTACATCCTTTTGCTTGATGTTCTGCTCCAGCCGAGTTTCCTTCACTTTCCGCCCAATCATGGCAAGAAGTGTAACATCTGTCAACGAATAAACGTCCATATAACTTTAGATATCTCAATATTTAGGCCGCAAAAATAGAAATTATTTTTGATATAACTAAAATTATTTGTAGTCATATACTATTTGACACAGAATGAAAGATGTAACTTGAAAATGCCGAAAGGTTGGTTTGAAACATGCGGTTACGAGATTTGAAGACAAGCGACATGGGCAATAACATAGCGTGCTTTTTTTGTGTTGTCTTACTTTTACACTATATCTGGGCGAATCAAGTTCTGAAGGACTATCTTTTACAAAGTCAGACTATTCAAACAAAGTGAAAAGATTGTGACAAGAAAAAGGCGACTCGTTGAGCCGCCTTTTCTTGCTAAAAACAATATGATTAAAGTCTTACTCTTTCACGATTCTGCCTTGCAGTGTACCATTTTCAGTAGCGATGCTGTAGAAGTAGATGCCAGCGTTGAAGCTGCTGCCATCGATGACGAACTCGGTGGTGTTGTTGCAATTCATGGCCTTGCTGATGACCTGTTCGCCAAGAACATTGAACACGCTGATTGATGCGTTGCCGTTGACGGTTTCTGCTGCATTGATGCGGACTTCATTGGTGAATGGGTTGGGATAGACGGTGTGAGTGAGGCCTTCGTTTTCGACAATCGACCAAGCGATATCGACATAGAATAGGTTCTCTAGGATCTGTTCTTGACTATTGCCAGCGGCATCTGTTACAACAAGTTTCATTGAAACCCATTTTTCATTCACGCCTTCAAGTTGCGAGAACTTCACGTTGAAATACTTGCCATAGTTGATGTGGAACATATCTTCAACCTCGGTGAATTCGAGAGGCATAAAATCGGTGTCGTCGGCAGTCTTGTAATAGAGTTCGACTTCTGCGCCTTCAACGTATGTGGTACTCATCGCCCATGTTGTCTTTCCCTGAAAAAAGTTGACTCACAAAGAAGAGACAACAATGCTCAAACATTGGACAGAAAAACAGGCCAAGTATTACGACGAGGTAATACGGCTTCACTATGAAGAAGGGTATGGAGAAGA
>JAGHSL010000299.1 GCA_018065885.1 Candidatus Limimorpha equi | reverse complement strand
AGACGGGCACGCCGACTTACCTCATGGAACTGCTCAAACAACACGACTATGTCCTTCCCGACCTGGAACATGAGGAACCCGATGCCGATACGCTGAACAGCGTGGACATCGCCTCGACCAACCCGATTCCGGTCATCTACCAGAGCGGATATCTGACCATCAAGGGCTATGACCCTGACTTTGAGTTGTACCGTCTCGGTTTCCCGAACCGCGAGGTCAAGCAGGGTTTCCTGAAATACCTCATGCCTTACTATGCCAACACGGTGCAAGGTAAGTCGGGCTTTGAAATCAGCCGTTTCGTGCGCTCGCTTCGCGAAGGCGACATAGAGGCTTTCATGGAACGCCTGCAGTCCTTCCTGAGCGCCTGCCCCTACGAGCTGGAACCTCAGCAGGAGCGCCACTTCCAAAGCGTGATGTTCATCCTCACTTCCTTGTGTGGCTATTATGTCGAGATCGAGGAACACACCAATAAGGGCCGCATGGACATGACCATCAAGACAAAGGATTACATCTATATCTTTGAGTTCAAGTTCAACAAGTCGGCGGAGGAAGCCTTGGCGCAGATTGATGAAAAGGGCTATGCCGAGCGTTTCCAAAGCGACGGGCGCAGCATCGTGAAGGTGGGCGTGAATTTCAGCACAGCCTCCCGCAACATCGACCGGTGGATTGTCGCGTGAAAAGATAAGTGGAAAATAATTTTCTCAAAAAATTTTCCTTTGCATTTTCAGAATATTTGTATTTTTACCAATTCAATTTGACAACAAGAATAAATACATAACAATATGAAATTCATTATACCAAGCGTTAAGCTTCTGAAGAGCCTGCAAGCCCTGAGCGGTGTCATCGGCTCAAAAAACAACCTGCCGATTTTGGATGACTTCCTCTTTCAGCAGACCGAAAACGGATTGAAAATCACGGTTTCCGACCTCGAAGTCACCATGAGCGTCGCCCTTCAGCCTGACATGATGGAAGGCACTGGCGAAGTGACCATTCCGGCCCGCATCCTCTTGGACATCATGAAGAACTTCCCGGATGTGCCGATTACCGTTTCCGTCAATCTCGACAATCTTGCCGTTGAACTCATCGCCGGCGAAGGCCGTTACAAACTGGCTGGCCACAAGAGCGACGAATTTCCAACGGTGCCTGCGATGGAAGATACCCAGATGTGGGAAATCCCTGCCGAGGCTTTGGCCGCCGGTTTCGAGAAGACCGTTTTCGCTACGGGTACCGATGAACTGCGTCCAATCATGTCGGGCGTGCTTTTGGAAATGAATGAAAACTATCTGACTTTTGTCGCTACCGATGCTCATAAATTGGTGCGTTACAGAAGATTGGACATCAAGTCGGATACTCCGGCATCGTTCATCATGCCAAAGAAACCTATCAATCAGCTGAAGAGCATTTTGAGTGGTTTTGCTGAAGAAAACGTCTTGATTGAGTTCAACAAGACCAACGCTTCATTCGTGTTTGGCGACTACACTTTGGTCTGCCGCCTGATTGAAGGCCGTTATCCGAACTACGAGACCGTCATTCCAAAGAACAACCCGAACCAGATGCTCATCGACCGTCAGATGTTCCTGTCGGCCATCCGCCGTGTGGCAGTCTTCTCCAGCAAGGCAACACATCAGGTGCGTTTCAGACTCTCTGGCCAGGAAATCATCTTGACGGCTGAAGACATCGATTTCTACAACGAAGCAAAGGAACGCCTCGCTTGCAGCTATACGGGCGACGATATGGAAATCGGCTTCAACTCGCGTTTCTTCCAGGAAATGTTGGCCAACACTGGCGCACAGGAGGTGAAACTCGAAATGTCGGCTCCAAACCGTGCTGGCATCCTCACACCTGTTGAAAATGAAAACGAATCGGAAGACCTGCTGATGTTGCTGATGCCTGTGATGCTGAATCAATGAAGTTTTTGATCTTATTATAAAATGAAAAAGTCCGCTGAACTCAGCGGACTTTTTGTTTATGTTTGTTTGAACTTTACAGTTTCGGACCAGCAGCGACGAGAGCCTTACCAGCCTCGTTTGTCGTGTACTTTTCAAAGTTCTTGATGAAGCGGCCTGCGAGGTCTTTTGCCTTTTCTTCCCAAACGCTTGGGTCGGCGTAGGTGTCGCGTGGGTCGAGAATCTTCGGGTCAACGCCTGGCAATGAGGTAGGCACTTCAAAGTTGAAGGTAGGAATCATCTTTGTCTCAGCCTTGTTGATGCTGCCATCGAGGATAGCATCAATGATGCCACGAGTGTCGCGGATGGAGATGCGCTTGCCTGAGCCGTTCCAACCAGTGTTGACGAGATAAGCCTTAGCGCCTGATTTTTCCATCTTCTTCACGAGTTCCTCACCGTATTTGGTTGGGTGGAGTTCCAAGAATGCCTGACCAAAGCAAGCGCTGAAAGTAGGAGTAGGTTCGGTGATACCGCGTTCGGTGCCAGCCAATTTGGCGGTGAAGCCGGAGAGGAAGTAATATTTGGTCTGTTCAGGAGTCAGGATGCTGACTGGTGGCAACACGCCGAAAGCATCGGCACTGAGGAAGATGACGTTCTTGGCATCAGGACCAGCTGAAACCGGACGGACAATCTTTTCGATGTGGTCGATAGGATAGCTGACGCGGGTGTTCTCGGTCACGCTCTTGTCGGCGAAGTTAATCTTGCCTTCTGCATCGACGGTGACGTTTTCTAACAAAGCATTGCGCTTGATGGCGTTATAAATGTCAGGTTCACTTTCCTTGTCGAGGTTGATGACCTTGGCATAGCAGCCGCCTTCAAAATTGAAGACGCCGTTGTCGTCCCAGCCGTGTTCATCGTCACCAATGAGGAGACGCTTCGGGTCGGTCGAAAGGGTAGTCTTGCCAGTGCCTGACAGACCGAAGAAGATGGCGGTGTTCTTGCCTTCCATATCGGTGTTGGCGGAGCAGTGCATGGAAGCGATGCCCTTCAGCGGCAGGTAGTAGTTCATCATGCTGAACATACCTTTCTTCATTTCGCCGCCGTACCATGTGTTCAGGATGACCTGTTCGTGGCTGGTCACGTTGAAGGCAACGCAGGTGCTACTGTTAAGACCGAGTTCCTTGAAGTTTTCGACGGAAGCCTTTGAAGCTGTGTAAACGGTGAAGTTCGGCTTGAAGTTGGCCAGTTCTTCAGCGCTTGGCTTGATGAACATGTTTTCAACGAAATGAGCCTGCCAAGCCACTTCCATGATGAAGCGGACTGCCATACGGGTATCCTTGTTGGCACCGCAGAAAGCATCAACGACATAGAGGTTCTTGTTGCAGAGGGCGTTCTTGGCAATGCCTTTCACGGTAGCCCAAACTTCCTGACTCATAGGGTGATTGTCGTTCTTGTAGGCATCGGAAGTCCACCAAACGGTGTCTTTCGAGTTTTCGTCCATGACGATGTATTTGTCCTTAGGAGAACGGCCTGTGTAGATGCCGGTCATCACGTTGACAGCATTGAGTTCGGTCAGCACGCCTTTGTCGTAGCCTTCCAAAGATGGATCCATTTCATCCTTGAAGAGTTGTTCGTAACTTGGATTGTAGTAAATCTCTTTCACGCCGGTGATGCCGTATGAGGCCAGCGCTTCTCTGATTTCTTCGATGTTTTTTGCCATATTTTAATGTAAATTGTGTTTAATAATTCGCATTTGGTCTGCAAAGATAGTAATTCTTTGAAAGGGTAGCAGCGAATGGATGAAAATAATTTAATTTCCAATGATAAACTATGAGGGGTGAATTGCAAACAAAGGTCAAAAGTGTTTTAGGTTATTCAAATGGTTTTGCATGATGCTTTTTCTAAGCGTCAAGGGGTGTGGTGAAAATGTGCAATGCCACCTATCCGTTTGTCAGGCCTGTTTTGCATAGTTTGCAACGGCACCTATCCAATTGTCGAAAGCCCATTGCACGTTTGCAACGGCACCTTGCAAATTGTCAGAAGCTCATTGCAAATTGTCAACACAATCAATTCAACATACTTATCTTGAAATATTTTTTCCGTATCGCCCATTCGTAAATCAGCCAAAGAACGAAATAGCCATCGGTTACAATCCTGTAAATCAGGTCGATGTTATTCGGCAGATGAATGAACCAATGGACGACCATCAATATCAGGTCGATGGTGAATAGTACGTCCCAGAACTTTTCCTTGTCGGTGAAGGTGACTTTGTTTTCGCCTTGCCTGATGTCGATTTCGGCATCGGCAGAAATGAAAGGAAACATGCTCTGAATGGTGAGCTTGTATTTTCCACAAGGGATGCCGCTGATTTTAGCCTCCTTCTTCATGATGCAAAGCTGTTGGCCGTTGAAGAGAATCTTGTGCGGAAAACTCATGCCCATCAGCGAAGATTTGTCTTCAATCTCGAGGTCGCCTTTCTCAACGGTTCCCAAATATTCTTCTATAGACATGACATTCAGGGGTTTCGTTGCGCAAGTCCAAATAATTCTGGTGATAGTCTTCGGCAGGGTAGAAGGCCTCGGCTTTGCGAATCTTTGTCGCTACCTGATAACCCATTCCGGTCAGTTCGGCAATGATAATTTCGGCTGTCGCCTTTTCTTCTTCTGAAGCATAGAAAATCGCCGAAAGATACTGGCTTCCAATGTCAATGCCTTGGCCATCTGTCTGCTCAAAGTCGTGTATTTCAAAGAAATACTTTATCAAATCTTCGTAACTGACCTTGTCGGAATCGTATTCCACTTCAATGGTTTCCAAATGCCCCGTCGTTCCCGTTTTAACGAGTTTGTAACTTGGACTGACGACCGAACCGCCCATGAACCCGACGGTGGTTTTCAAAACTCCGTTCAGGCGTTTGAAATAATATTCCACGCCCCAAAAGCAGCCTGCTGCAAAATGTGCCTTGTTCATCATAACTTTTCCTGCATTGAATAAATACCACTTAATAGAATCAATTGCCGGTCTTCCTCTTCAAAGGCATAACCGGCATACATATCGGTGACAATGTGCTTTTCGTTGATGAAATATTTTGTCGGACAGATGCTTAGGTTCATACTTTGCGCATCTTTCTGGTCGATGAGATAGACCTTGCTGTAATTTTTTTGCAATTGCCAAGCATAATCCATCACTGCGTTTTGGTCATAATCTGCGCTGTTTTCCACGAGGCAGAAAACGCCGATGCCTTCCATTTCATCTTCCAAAGCGCGGATGGCATTCGGAAAATCAACTTCGGCATCGCGCTTGCCCCAGCTGCTGTTGTGTGCGCTGAAAATGGCGACGGAAGGATGCTGAATCAGCTTTTTCAGGCGGAATTCCTTCCCATCAATGTCCTTGACTTTGATGTCGGGAATCGTCTTACCGATGGTGGCGCGTTGCATGTCAGTCATAATTCTTTCGTTAATCTCCTGACTTTCGGTTTCCGAGAGGTCGCTTTTGACTTCGTAATACTTTTCGTAATCGACAGGGATGATGTAATTGTCGTTTCTGCCGCAACCAACCAGCAGAAATGCCGCTAAAAAAGCGAATAAAACTGTTTTTTCCATGATAAATCTCAAATCATTAAATCTCAAATCATTAAATCTCAAATCATTAAATCTTAAATCTTTAAATCTCAAATCTTTAAATCTCAAATCTTTAAATCTCAAATAACTTCCCAATGCCCGCCTTTATCAGGACCGACATGGATGATGACGCCTTGTTCCACCAGTTTCTTCATAAGCGTGTGTATGGTCTGTCTGGAGTATCCTAATGCTGCAGCAATGGCCGATTGGGTGATGTTTGGCTTGTTCTTGACGAGCCTCACAATCATCCGCTCTTTCTCGTTGAGCGAAAAAGTCTTTTTGGCAGGTTTGGGAACTGCTCCGTAAGGTGCTTGTGCTTCATGAACCATAAATGACAAACTTTCGGAATCGTTGATTTGATAATATTGGGGCATGTTGATGGTGAACCTGAATTCGTCGCCGTTTTCGATTTCAACTGTTGCGTGGCGGTTGTAAAGCGGAAGATACTGCTTGATTCGGCTCATTCCCTTGCCGACGCCTTCGTAGTAATTCATCAAACCGAACACATTCGATATGATCGGGTTTTTCCGGTTTGGGCGGAGCGTGTCGAGGTCAACGGCGCCGCGTTGGGTCTGCTTGGTCCAGTTTTCGGTGATGAATCGGTCGGAATAGATGAGTATTCGGCCGGTGTAGTTGTAGTAATATTCGCGGTGAATGCAGAAGTTGGAGATGATTTCGCGGAAGATGATTTCGCGTAAGTCGATTCTTCGCCCACCGGTTTCGTCCATCACTTCGGTGTGCCTCATGTTGCGCCTGACGAAATTCATTAGTGTTTCGTAGGTCTCAATCAGGTTGCAAGAGAGGCGCTCGCGGTCATCGTAAAACGATTCGCCGATTTCCTTAGTTGGGGCGATGAACCGCTTGAATGGCTGGCTCCAATAGATGGCATCGGTCTGGTAATAAGGCAAATGCTTCAATATTGCCTCTTCCTTGCCCCAAAGCAGCAGCGCGGCAAGTATGAACCCTTCTTTGCCGGTTTCCGGGTCGCGGTCCCAAAAGCCGGAGTGCTTGAGTATTTCTTCGTTGGTCATCGAGCGCCAGATGTGGTCGGGATGATACACTTTCAGTTCGCGCCGGGTTTTCTCGAAGGTTTCTTCGCTGAAGTCGTCAATGGTCAATCCGGGAATCACCTTTTTTTCGCTCGAATAGGCTGATTTTCTGAGGAACATGGCCGAAATCAGATATTGGTTGTCGGTGATGTCCATGTCGCCTTCATCGTTACGGTCGTAGAAGTGTTTTTTATAGGTGTGCACTTGCGGACTTTCCGGCACATTGAGCACGATGACTTTTTTGCCGTCTTCCATTTCAACCACTTCCGGTATGATATAGGTGATAGGGTTAAGGATTTCCTTGTTGTTGATTTGGTTGACGAAGTTTTTCTGCATGCCGCCGATGTGTTTTTCATCGATGCCGAGTATTTCGCCTTTGTCGGAAACGCCCATGATGATGGTGCCTCCAAGTCTGTTAAGGAAGGAACAGACCGATTCGTACACCGACGGGTGTATGCCTTGGGTGCATTCTTTTAGCTCAACCGAAATGCCTTCGTGTTTGCTGATGGTTTTCCTTACTTCTTGCGGTGTCATTTTTCTTTTCTTTTTCTGCCGCAAAAATACTATTTTATTTATTACAAAATCACTTTACACGAATTTTTTATTAAACGTTTTCTTATATAGTTGAATAATAGTATGTTATAATATAATATTTCTTGTATAT
>JAGHSL010000218.1 GCA_018065885.1 Candidatus Limimorpha equi | reverse complement strand
TGCTTGGATAGTATGATTTTGTTCAGTTCTTCGGTGATGCGTTCCATCGAAACGATTTTGATTCGCTCGGCGTTGCGCTTGATGGAATCGAAGGATTCAGGTTCAATATAAAAATGCAGCTGCGAGGCGAAACGGATGGCACGCATCATGCGCAGCGGGTCGTCGGAATAGGTGATGTCGGGATCGAGCGGGGTGCGGATGGTGAGTTCCTCCAAGTCGGTCATGCCGTTGAAAGGGTCGACGAAAGTGCCGAAATCGTCTTCGTTGAGGCTGATAGCCATTGCGTTGATTGTGAAATCGCGGCGGTTCTGGTCGTCTTCCAAAGTGCCGTCTTCCACTACGGGCTTGCGGCTGTTGCGGTCGTATGACTCGCGGCGTGCGCCTACAAACTCGACTTCCATACCTTTATAATTAATCATTGCCGTGCCGAAAGCACCGTAATATTTGGCTTCTTTTTTTCCAGGCAGCATGGCGGCGACTTTTTTCGCCAACGTGATGCCGCTGCCAACGGTCACGACATCAATGTCGTTTGAAGGGCGGCATAGCAAAATGTCGCGCACATAGCCGCCAATCACATAACTGCGGTAGCCGAGCTGTTTGCTGGCTTGTGCGATGACTTTAAAAATTTGATTGTCAATATGTTTTGTAAAATCGTATGGCATATTTTTGCTCTCTTAATCAGCTGCTACGACTGCTTTTTGAAAGTCAGCAGCGGAAGATGGAGGTTGTAGAAATCGTTTTTCGTGACTCTGTCCTTGAAAAAAAGGTCATCGAAATGCTTTTCGCGCGGTGTGAAGGCTACCAAAGAAATGTTGTTTTCGTTGCAATATGTCTTCAAAGCCACTTTCGGGTCCGTGGAAAAGATGAGCTTGTATCTGATGCTTTCACTGAAATTCAGTTTGTTAAGTGACGATTCAAGTTCAGTCAGAAGTCTCGATGCTTTTCCTGGGTCGCCGTCAATGAGGCAGTGAACAATGTGAAGATTTGGATTGAAAGGTTCCAAAAGGTCGAAGATTTTCTTGATGGTATCGATGTCGCTTTTGTTGAAATTCGTGACGAAAAGTATTTCGCTGCTGTCGCGATACTGATAGTCTTCGTGAATGGACAAAAGCGGAATAGGCGATGAACTCATGATTTTTTTCGAGAGGCTGCCTTCAAGAAAACCTTTGTTGCCACGGCCTCGGGTGCTCATCAGGACGAGATCGGCTTTTTCAGTATCAATTAAGTTGAGCAAACAGGTCTCAGGGTCGCCTTGAACCAAAACGGATTTTACGTTGATGTTGCCGAAATCGGAAAGCAGATTCACCGTCGAACTCATTTTGGCTTCGGCTTCATCGTAGTCTTCGGGTGATTCATAAGCATGAAAAAGCAACAAAGTACCTTCTTTATCTTTCAGTAAATCAATGGCATATTCCGAAAGCGTCTTGTTAGCATCGCTGAAATCGGTGGCAAGGATGATTTTCATTTTGAGTATGTTTTAACAATGCAAAGGTAGCATTTATTTTTGGAAAAACTCTAAAATCCAACAAAATAACACCCGTAGCCAACAATGGCTGCCACAATCACATTGATGATTTTGGCTTTCAGGAAACTGGTCTTGCTTTCGGCCAAAAGCGGGAGAGAAGCGTGTCCGTCCTGGGAAATGGAACTTGCTAAAAGCACCGAGAACGGTACGACTCCCGTGGCAAACAGCGTGACGAAAAGCATGTGCGGCCCCGATTCGGGAATGATGCCGATGAGAATGGCGAACAGAATCATCCAAGGAATGTTGGAACTGACCCAGTTTTCGATGTGGAAATAATGCAGTCCGATTTCGATGACGACGAGTGCGCCGAAAGTCCAGAGAAAAATCGGCAAGAAATGTTTCTTGATGATATGTTCCCAAAGGTGTTCCTTGATGATATGCTCCGGCGAAGTGGCGATGAAATAAACCACCACTAAGCTCACGAGGGCAAAAATCAGGTTCATCCAGTATTCATCGAAGATGTTGAGATGCGTGTGACCGTGTGCCTCTTCCATTTCAAAATCATGCACATCGCAATGTGCTTCTTCGCTGATAACCAGTTCAGTATCGTGGCTATGGCCTTCGTGTTCGTGCTCATGGTCATGCTCCAACATGCCGAAAGCCAAGGCGAAAATGAAAAGCAGCACACCTAGAAGCAAAGCGATGCGCTCGGCGCTGGCGTGTTTCATGTTGCGCCATGTCGGTTTCTCGTCGCTCTTGCCGTGGTGATGGTCTTCTTCGTGAATCTGATATTCTTCGTCGCAACCCAAATGTTCGTTTTGTTTCG
>JAGHSL010000233.1 GCA_018065885.1 Candidatus Limimorpha equi | reverse complement strand
CAAAGTTCGCCTTCAACCTCCTGAAGAAGGACAAGTCCAAAGCCAGCCTCAGAAACAAAAGGCTAAAAGCCGCTTGGGACTGGAACTTCCTTATGCATCTGTTACAAATTTGATGCGTTTGCCCTGGCCGCTCAGTGATTAAAGGTGAAAAATAAACAGCGTTTTTGCTATTTTTGCATCTTTGTTTTTATGGGTTTTATCGTAATGAATTTTTTTATAGAATAATGATTATGAGTGATATAGAAGAACTTATCAAGGCTAACCGTGATTTCAGCGATGAGCGCGATTGGAATCAGTTTCACAACGGCAAGGATTTGAGCATGGCATTGAGTATCGAGGCCAACGAACTTTTGGAGGCTTTTCTGTGGAAACCAGCCGAAGAAGTGAATGTCGAAAAAGTGAAGGAGGAACTTGCTGATGTGTTCAATTATGCCTTTATGATTGCCGATAAATACCAACTCGATGTGAAGGAAATCGTGCTGGCCAAGCTGAAGAAAAATGCCTTGAAATATCCAGTTGAGAAGGCGAGGGGCACGGCGAAAAAATACAATGAGTTGTAGGAATTGTTGTGTGTTTATTGCGAAAAATTGTGTTCGGATTTGCCTAAGAAAGGCATGCATTATTGTGGCTTGTCAGTCATACATAAATAAGGCTATGGGGTTTCCTTTGCGTTTTGTTTGAAGGTGGATTTTTTGGCTGAAAACGGAAATTCATTGGGCGAAATTCAACTCCCTATGCTAATATGTTCAAATCTATGCTGAAAATCGGATAGATTTAAAGGCGTGTCAATATTTGTATTTTTATAAGAACCAACTTTTCAGAAAAATAACTATTTTTGCCCCAGACTCATCAAATCATGACTGCCACGTTGTTTGAAAAAATCTGGCTCCCGAAAATTCCGTTTACATGCGGAGACTTTTGGAGGAATTGCTCAAAAATGATGTCAAGCTTTTGGTGTGCAAGCCGTTTCTGGAAATGATTATGAACTGCATTCCGAATGGCGTGCAAGTTGCTGTCTTTGAATCGTATGCTGATTTGAAAAGCAAGGTCGATATGCTTATTTCCATCGGTGGCGACGGTACCATTCTGGATGCTGTGCCTTTTGTCCGCGATTCGGGCATTCCGGTTTTGGGCATCAATATGGGAAGACTGGGCTTTCTGTCGAGCATTTCGAAAGATGAGATTTCAAAGGCGGTTGCTCATGTTGTGGCTGGCGATTTTTCCATTGAAAAGCGCACGCTTCTGGAATTGATTTCTCCCGAATCGGTTTTCGGCGATGTGAAATATGCCCTCAACGAATTGAGCTTGATTCGCAATCCCGAACACTCGCTTTTAGCCATTAAGGTCTTTGTCGATGATGTGTACCTGAATACCTATTGGGGCGATGGTATTTTACTTGCAACGCCCACAGGTTCAACGGCTTATTCGTTGAGTGCAGGCGGACCAATCATCGCGCCAAACGCGCATAATTTTGTCATTACGCCGATTGCAACGCACAATCTGACGGTGCGTCCGGTTGTTATTACTGACGAAAGTGTGATTCGTATTCAGGTCGAGGGAAGGGAGAAAAAGTTCGTTTTCAGCATGGATTCAAGGTCGGGCACTTTGGACACTTCGGTGGAGCTTGTCGTTCGCAAGGCCGATTTCTGCATCAACATGGTTCGTATGGATGACCGTGATTTTTTCAGCACCATCCGCAATAAATTATTGTGGGGGAAAGACAATAGAAACTAATTTCTTCCGTTCTATTGTAAAATTTCATATTTTTGCAAACTTTATGCTGAAAAGTGTGCCGTTTTTGCGGCGACACGTGAGGCTGTGAGTCTTTATTTATTGAATCGAATATGTTGAAAAGATTTCGTTTTGCGTTGATTTTCATTTGCTTGGCTTTCATTGGCCAGGTGAATGCTCAGTTTGATGACCCAAAGACTTTGGAGATTGGGTTCCATGCTGGCACAAGTTACTATATCGGTGATATTAACCCGCAAAAGCATTTCGGAATGCCTGATTTGGAGTTCGGCGGCATAGCACGATATAATGTCAATTCGCGTTGGACTTATCGTTTTGATTACACTTTCGCACAGGTGAAAGCTTCCGACGAGAAAATAGCTTGGCGTCCTGAGCGCGGTTTGGGCTTCCGCTCTACCATTCACGATTTCAGCTTGGTAGCTGAATTCAATTTCCTTGAATATTATACTGGTAATCCGAAACGCAACTGCTCGCCTTATATTTTTGCAGGGCTTTCGGGTTTTCTCTTTACGTCTTATTGTACGGTCGATGAGGTCGAAGCGGAGTTGAAGCCGTTGAAAACGGAAGGCAAGGATTATTCCTCGATGAGTGTTTCCATTCCTTTCGGCTTGGGCGTGAAATTGGCTTTGTCGAAACATATTGCAGCTACTTTTGAATGGCGTTTGCAGAAGACCTTCACTGATTATCTTGATGACTGCGGCACGGTTTATCCCGAGCTTCATGCCATCGGTGATGATGGTTTCGATTATACCGACCCGACGGGCACTTATCTCCCTGGACAGCAGCGTGGCAATTCCGCTTTCAAGGATTGGTTTTGTGAGGCGCGTGTGTCATTTACATGGAAATTCAACCTTCCCGACGGAAGAGGCTGCAACTTGAGCAAATTCTAAGCTATGGAACTGAAACAACAAATTGATATTGAACGTTTGCCAAAGCACATTGCCGTTATCATGGACGGTAATGGCCGTTGGGCAAAGGAGCATGGCAAACAGCGCATTTTTGGCCATTATGCTGGCGTGTCTTCAGTCCGCAATGTGGCTGAGGCTTGCGCTGAACTTGGCGTTAAGTATCTGACACTCTATGCTTTTTCAACGGAAAACTGGAATCGTCCGACTTTGGAAGTCTCAGGCCTGATGACACTTTTTTCAAAAACCATTGTGGAAGAACTTATGACTTTCCAAAAAAACAACATTCGGCTGAATGCCATCGGCGATTTGAAAAGCCTTCCCAAGTCAAATTACGATTTGTTGATGAAGACCATGGAAGATACGAGAAACAACGACCGTATGACCATGACCTTGGCATTGAGTTATTCAGGGCGTTGGGACATTACGAATGCCATGAAAAACATTGCTTTGGCGGTTGCCAATGCGCAATTGAAGCCGGAAGACATTACACAAGATACGATAAAAACTTATCTTTCTACGGCAGAAATTCCTGATCCAGAGTTGCTTATCCGTACCAGTGGTGAAGAACGCATCAGTAATTTCCTGTTGTGGGAGCTTGCTTATTCCGAATTGTATTTCACTACGAAATACTGGCCTGATTTCGGCAAAGATGACCTTTACGAGGCTATCATCAACTATCAGCACCGCGAGCGCCGTTTCGGTAAGACAAGTGAGCAAATCATCAATAAATGAAGAAGATGAATAAATTTATACGATATTTCAGCTTTATTTTTTTCGCTTTTGCCTTGTTTGCTTTTGGCAATGAGGCTAAGGCTCAGATTCAGGTTGGCGACGATTTGTCGGAAGTCGACTATGGTCGGCCAAAGGAATATGAGATTGCTGGCATCACCGTCGAGGGCACACAAAATGTCGATAAGAACGCTCTGATGATGATTTCTGGACTGAGAGTCGGAAACACCGTCAAGGTGCCTGGCAATGATTTTTCACAGGCCATCAAAAAGATTTGGGAACAGGGCATGTTTGAGGATGTTGCCATCAACGCCACTGATTTTGTGGGAGATAAGGTTTTCCTTGAAATCGTAATCAGAGAGCGTCCGCGTGTTTCAAAGTTCTCGTTTAAAGGCGTTAAGAAAACCGAAGCTGACGAAATCCGTAACAAAATCAACTTGTCGCGCGGTGATGTCGCCACAGACCATTTGCTCACCAAAACTCGTCGCATCATCGAGGATTATTACTATGAAAAAGGCTATCTGAATGCTGATATTGACATTGAGCAAGTGGCCGATACGACAAGAAATGGCTACGTTGATATGGTGATAAATATTGATAAAGGCCACAAGGTGAAAATCGGGAAGATTAATTTCATTGGCAACGAAAACCTTTCCGACGGTCAGTTGCAGGCCGCCATGAAGGAAACCAAGCAAAGAGGACATTTCGATCCGCTTAATCCATTAGGGCCATTGGTCGTGAACACTATAGCTGATGTGCTGACGCTCAAGCCTTTGAAAGCCATTACAGGCGTTGAGGAATATTTTGCCGAGAATTATCGTCCGAGAATTTTCAAGGCATCGAAATATATCGAAAGCAACTATAAGGACGACAAGCAGAAAATCATAGAAAAGTATAACTCTAAAGGCTATCGCGATGCTCTGATTGTCCGCGATTCTATTTATAGGATTGATGACAGGAATGTCGGCATCGACATCGTGCTTGATGAAGGTCACAAGTACCATTACCGCAACATTACTTGGACGGGCAACACGAAATACACTGCCGAAACCTTGGACGGAATTCTGGGTATCAAGAAAGGTGATGTTTATAATAAGGAGTTGCTTGATAAAAACTTGACTCTCAGCGAGACCACTTTGGATATCAGTTCACTTTACATGGATGATGGCTATCTGTTTTTCCATGTCAATCCTGTTGAGGTTCAGGTTGAAAACGATTCCATCGACCTTGAAATCCGTATGTACGAGGGTGAACAGGCACGCATTAGCAATGTTTCGCTGGTGGGCAATACCAAGACCAACGATTATGTGGTTTTGCGTGAACTTTATACGCGTCCCGGACAGTTGTATAGCCGTAGCGATGTGATCCGCACAGTCCGTGAATTAGCTACTTTGGGCTTCTTCAATGCTGAAACCATCAATCCGGAAATCAAGCCAAACTATTCGGATCATACCGTTGATATTGAGTATTCTGTTGAAGAAGCCGCTGCCGACCAGATTCAGTTTTCGGCTGGTTACGGTTATCAGATGCTGATGCTTCAGGCAGGCTTGCAGTTCTCAAATTTCTCCATGAAGAAATTGTTCAAAAAGGATGCTTGGAAACCAATTCCGGGAGGCGATGGCCAGAAACTTGGCTTGAACGTGACAACTTACGGCAGGAATTATATTGCCTACGGCCTTTCGTTCACCGAGCCTTGGTTGGGTGGCTGCAAACCGATTTCACTGACTGTTTCCGTGCATCAGTCCTATTTGCGTACTGGTGTCAAAGGACAAAGCAATTATGGCTGGTTCATTATGAGTGGCGGAACGATAGGCATTGGCAAGCGTTTGACGTGGCCTGACGATTATTTCTCACTTTATCAGGCTGTTAACATAATGCGTTATAGTCTTGATAATTATAGGACTTCCTATTTTAATATAGGTGG
>JAGHSL010000180.1 GCA_018065885.1 Candidatus Limimorpha equi | reverse complement strand
AAGATTCCGTATTCTTCAACGATGATGGCGAAAATGAAATCGGAATAGGGGTGAGGCAGGAAATTGCGTTGTTCGCTCTTTCCGGGACCTTTGCCGAAAAATGAACTTGATGCCACGGCGATTTTGGCGTAAGTCTGCTGATAATGGTGGTCGTCGAATGGGTCGAAGGCTTCTTCATCGTCTTCAAACATGGTGTTGATACGGTTAATCCAAGTCTGAACTCGTGATTGTTTCGGTGTGAATTCAAGGCTTACGGTAGCATCTTCGCTGACCAATTCGGTCAGTTCTTTTTCAGCTTTGCTGTTCGAAACGGAGGTCTTGGCGCTATCGTAGGCAATGTAGCATCCCAATAAGATGATTCCCAAACCGCCGATGGCAAGAATATGCATGAATTTCACCCGACCCACAATGAGCAAAACGATACATGCGGTAAGCAATATGACTGCCGTGGAAAGGTTTTCAGTGAAAATCAGTCCTGTAATAAGCAGAATCGGAATGGCTATTTTTGTGAGTACGGTTCTCAAATCGTGAATTTTGTCCTCTAAAACTACCAGCTCCCTTGCCGTGTAGGTGATAAGCGCTATTTTCGCCCATTCGCTTGGCTGAAAGGAAAAGCCGAACACATTGATGGTTCTGGAAGCCTGGTTGAGGTTGTTACCAAAAATCATGGTGTAGAGCAACAGCGGAACACACAGCCACAACACGAATTTGAAAATCGTGGAGTAGTGCTGATAATTGATTTTATAGGCGATGAACATCATCAGGTAGCCGAGAAACAGCGTGCCTGCGTGCTTCATGAGCATTCGGCCCGTGTTGCCGTCGTAGTTGCGCACCACGAGGGCACTGGCTGCACTGTAGACCACCACCAATGAGATAATGCCCAACAGCAATGCCAGGATCCAGATGACCTTGTCGCCTTTCAATATCTTATTGATACCGTTCATCTTCAATGTGCTTTACACTGTTTCTGAATTGATTGCCTCTGTCCTCGAAAGTCTCGTTTTGTCTTGAAGACTTGCTGGCTGGCGAAAACACCACGATGTCGCCTTCTTCCGCCACGATGGAAGCGATTCTGACGGCTTCGTCCATGTCCTTAGCATCGTAGATTTCGTGAACCGAACTTTCAAAGGCGTTTCTTAGCTGGCTGTTGCCATCGCCTAAGCAAATCAAGGTCTTGACGTTCTGTTTGGCCATAGGCAGCAAGTCGTTGTAATCTACGGCTTTGTCGCTTCCGCAGGCAATCCACACTATAGGTTTCAAGGTGCTTTCAAAAGTGAACCAGGTTGCATTTACGTTTTCGGCCTTGGCATCGTCGAAATACATCACTTCGTCAATCGTGGTCACGTATTCCTTGCGGTGTCCGAGGGTGCCGTAGTCGCTGAGGCTTTGCTTGATGCTTTCCTTTCTGATTTGCAGCACTTTCGAACTGATGGCGGCTGCCATGTTTTCGGCGCGTTTGGTGCGCGAGTTGCTTAATTCTTCAAAGTAAGTCATAATTCCTAAATCTTTAATATTGTTTGTAATTATCTGATTTTCAATGTTAATAAGGTAAGTGCAGCTAACAAGATGGTCACAATCCAGAAACGGATGGTGATTTTCACTTCGTGTTGCTTCATGCCGTCGCCTTGGAAGGTTACGGTGCTGTTTGGCCAGACTTTCTTGAACTCTTCCATCGAGGTGCGGAAACTGTCGTGCATAGGTGCTTTCTTCCAGATTCTGTGTTTCTTGCCGCGCTTCAGAAAAAGTTTCACATCGAGGTCGGAAAGGACTTCGAGCAACCACACGCCGCACAGAATAGGCAGCAGCAGTTCCTTGTGTATGATGAGTGCCGTGACGGCAATGATGCCGCCTATGGTCAGACTGCCGGTGTCGCCCATGAAGATTTGGGCAGGGAAGGAGTTGTACCAAAGGTAACCGATTAATGCTCCGACAAATGCGGCCAAAAACACGACGATTTCTTCACTTCCCGGAATGAACATCAAATCGAGGTGGCTGGCCAGAACCGCATGGCTCGAAACGTAGGCGAAGATGAGTAAAGTCAAACCAATGATGGCCGAATTGCCAGCTGCCATGCCGTCCATGCCGTCGTTGAGGTTGGAACCGTTTGAAACGGCAGCCACGATGAAAACGGTGAGCATGACGAAGAAAATCCAGCCACAAATGTATTTCGCCCTCGGTCCCATGAAACTGAACAAATCTGCGTAGTTCAGGTCGTGATTTTTGAAGAAAGGTATCGTGGTGCGGGTCGATTTCACATCGGGTGTCTTGATGACGACTTCCTTGTTGTTTTCAATCTTCACATCCACTTTTTCGTTGATTGTGACGGCTGGACTGAAACGCAAGGTGAGTCCGACGATAAGGCCCAACAGAATCTGAAAACTGATTTTCGTGATGGGCTTGATGCCGTCTTTTCTCTTTTTGAAGGTCTTGATGTAGTCGTCGGCAAATCCCACGCCACCCAGAATGAGTGTCGTGATGACCATGAGAATCAGGTAAATGCTGTGCAGTTTCCCGATGAGGAGGCAAGGAATCAGGATGGCGGCAATGATAATGACACCGCCCATGGTCGGAACACCTTTTTTCTGCGTGTTGTACGGGTCGGTCTTTTCATCGCGTTGGGTCTCAACGATGTTCTTGCTTTTCAGCCAGTTGATGAAACGCTTGCCAAACCAAATGGAGATAATCAGGGCCAAAATGGCGGCCACGACTGCTCTGAACGTGACGTAGGTGAACATTCCTGCGCCCGGAAAACTCTTTTTCTCCAAATATTGAAACAGATAGTACAGCATATCTTATTTTTCCTTTAATGCTTCCGACAATTCTTCCTTGTCATCAAAATGATTCTTTACTCCGTTGATTTCCTGATAGTTTTCGTGCCCTTTGCCTGCCAAAAGGATAATGTCACCTTTGCTGGCCAAAGCCACGGCGGTGCGAATGGCCTCGCGGCGGTTAGTGATGCTCAGCACATGGCGCTTGGCTTCCTCATCGAGACCTTCTTTCATCTGCCGGATGATTTCGTCTGGGTTTTCGTTGCGCGGATTGTCGCTGGTCAGGATGACCTTGTCGCTCATCTTGGCAGTCACGGCTGCCATTTCCGGACGTTTGGTCGTGTCGCGGTTGCCGCCACAGCCCACTACCGTGATAAGGGTTTCCTTGTGGCAACGCACATCGTTGATGGTCTTCAGGACGTTTTCCAAAGCATCAGGCGTGTGGGCGTAATCGACTATGCCGACAATGCCGCAATCGGAATGTACCATGTCGAAACGGCCATTGGCACCCTTCAGCTTGCTGATTTCGACTAATAATTCATTTTTGTCGAAGCCTAACGAAATGGCGGCACCGTAAATGGCGAGCAGGTTGCTGGCATTGAATCCGCCGACAAGTTGCGTGAACATTTCCGTGCCGTTCACCTTAATCATCATGCCGTCGAAATGGCTTTCCAAGACCACACCTTTGAAATCGGCATCGTGCTTCAGTGCGTATGTAAGGCGTTTTGCCTTTGTGTTTTGCAGCATGACGGCTCCGTTCTTGTCGTCCAAATTGGTGAGTGCGAAGGCATTGGCCGGCAGGTTGTCGAAGAATTTCTTCTTGGCGTTGCGGTAGTTGGCCATGGTCTTGTGATAGTCCAAATGGTCGTGCGTCAGGTTGGTGAAAATGCCGCCGGCAAACTCAAGGCCTGCAATGCGGTCTTGGTCGACGCTGTGCGAACTGACTTCCATAAAAGCGTATTCGCAGCCTTTGTCAACCATTTTCTTGAGCAGTGCATTCAGTTCAATCGGGTCGGGAGTGGTGTGCGTCGACGGAATGACTTCGTGGTCAACGATGTTCTCGATGGTCGAAAGCAAGCCGCACACATAACCGGCATCGGTGAAAAGACGGTATAATAAGGTGGCGATGGTGGTTTTGCCGTTGGTGCCCGTAACGCCAGTGAGTTTCAGTTTCTTCGATGGATTGTCAAAGAAATTGGAGGCACTCATGCCCAAGACGTAGGCTGAGTTGTCAACCTTGATATAAGTCACTGCATCGTTGAGGGTTGCAGGCAGTTGTTCGCAAACGATGGCGATGGCGCCTTTTTCAATGGCCTTGTCAATGTAGTTGTGGCCATCGACTTGCGTTCCCTTGACGGCAAAAAACAGCGTGCCGTTTTCGACTGTGCGTGAATCGAATGAAATGCTGCTGATGTCGAGGTCTTTGTTCCCGACGATTTCAAGCAAATTGCAGTTTACTAATATCTCTTTGACTTTCATTTTCTTGCTAATTTAAGTTCCATGCTTCGGCTGCCTCTGATGGTGTCGCCTGGATGCAGCGATTGTTCGCTCACGGTGCCTTCGCCTGTGAATGTGGCCTTAATGCCGTGATTTTCCAAGAGGTAGATGGCGTCGGTGATGTTCATGCCGATGACATTTGGAACGGTGTTGTATTTCAGGTCAACGGCATCGATGCGGGCCGAACCGTCAATCGTCCTGTTGATGGTGACCCATTCCTTGCCGTCGGTATTGTAATCGGTGAATTGCTCATTCATGCCGCTGAGGAAACAGCTTGCTTCCGAGCTGTGCATGAGTCTCGGCTGTTCATTGATTTCGGTCTTGTAAGTTGCTGAAGCAGAATCTTCTTCAATGCCAAGACGCATGGCGTAAACCTTTTCTGCGATTTCCCTGAATCCAGGAGCAGAAACACCGCCTGCTGCCCAGAACTGACCATGGGCACGGCTGACGACGATGATGCAGGTGTATTTCGGCTTGTCGGCAGGGAAATAGCCTACAAACGTGGTGTTGTATTCGCGTCGGCCTGTCTGCGGGTCGCGGTAGCTATAGCCTAAATGGGGGTGGCAGTATTGCGCTGTTCCGGTCTTGCCGGCCATCAGCACGTTGCTGTCTTTCAACTGACGCTTGGCGGTGCCTCTTTGCACGACGCCTTCCAACATGCATTGCAACATTTTTACGTTTTCTGGCGGACAAATCTGTTCGTTGAGGACAACGGGATCGAATTTTTCGATGGTCTGGTTGCCGTGGCGGATCTCGCTCACAAACTGTGGTTTCATCATCTTGCCGTTGTTGGCGATGGCGTTGTAAAGCGTGATGATTTGCATCGGTGTAACGTTCACTTCGTAACCGATTGACATCCATGGCAATGAGACGTTTGACCAAAGCTTGTTGCCTTTTCTGTCCGTATCGGTCGGGTGCTTGATCAGCGGTTGCGCTTCACCGGCCAATCCTGTTCCTGGTTTTTTGTTCAGGCCTAAGGCATAAAGTCCGTCGACATATTTTTCAGGATGTGCCATGAAATGCTTGGTAATCAGCACGGCAGTGCCTTTGTTGGACGACTGCTCGATGATTTCGGCAACCGTTGCGCGACCGTCTTTTGAGAAAGAGTGGTCGTCGCGCATGACACGCTTCGAAAACACAATCGGACCCGTTCCGATATTGACGATGTCGGTCAGTTTGGTGTTCGGGTATTGGTTGAAAAGCACGGTCATGGAAGCGATTTTGAAAACCGAACCTGGCTCGTAACGCTCGGCCAAGGCGAAATTGTACGATTCCTCGTATTGTCCGTTTTTGTGGTTCAGCTTGAGGTTGGCGCAGGCCCTGATGTAACCGGTCTCGACATCCATGAGAATGGCGCAGCCTTGCTCGGCCTTGTTGGTCACCATGGTGTTGTTGAGGGCGCTTTCCACAATGTCCT
>JAGHSL010000228.1 GCA_018065885.1 Candidatus Limimorpha equi | reverse complement strand
ATTGTATGTTTTCTAATTTCTTTCTTGCTTTTTGTGAAACACCTTCCAACTGCTTGAGATACTTGCTTTCTGGATAAAGGTACGAAAGCGTGTTGTACCTTTCGATGCAGGCTTCGTAACGCTCGCGCTGTTTTTCGGCGACGCTGTTTTCTGCATAATCGAAATAGGTCTTGGTCATGTCGAACAGTATTTCCTCGCGGTGTTTCGTGTTCGGATATTTTTTCAGGAGGTTTTCAAACGAGGTGATGGCAGCGTTGTAACTTTCCATTTTATAGAAAAGCTGGCACATGTTGTAGTCTTTTTCCTCTAATTTATCGTTGAGGCTTTCCAACAGCTGCTTGGCGCGGTCGAGGCTGTCGCTTTCTGGGTATCTCTCGGTGAATGATTTCAATTGCTTAATTGCCGTGTGGGTATTGGTCTGGTCAAGACTTGCAACAGGCGAAAGCAGATAGCTGCAATAGGCACTCATGTAAGCGGCTTTTTCGGCATCAACAGAAAACGGGTAGGTTTGCACAAATTTATTGTAATAATAGGATGCAATTTCGTAATCGTCTTGTTTATAGTAGCATTGCGCGGTGAGGAAGGTGATGTCTTCTCCTTTGGGAGTGTTGCGGAACGAGGCCTGCAGCAGGTCGAAAAGTTGAAGTGCCCGGTTGTAATCTTGCCTGTCGTAGAAATCCTTTGCCATCTCGTATTTCATTTCACTGTCCGTGCTTTTAATGATTCGGGTGAACTGATTGCAGGATGTGCAAATGATGGCGCACAAAAAAAACAATATCAGGAGTCTATTTTTCAACATGGCTGCAAAATTATACTTTTTTATCGTATGCGTAACGTAATTTCTCCGCTTTTATTTCAAAAACAGAAAAATTTAGCTATGCTTCCACAATCCATTTGTCAATATTCCGACAAACAGTGCTGTAATTTACACCGACTTTAATGATGTTGCGACCATCAGTCAGAAAACGCTCGGCATATCCTTTTTCATTGATTTGCTGTAAGGCTTCTTCCGCCGACTTGTTGAACTTGAATTCAAAGATGTAGATATAATTCTTTGTTTTAACCGTCATGTCCATGCGGCCTTTGTTGGTATGGCTTTCTATTTCAACATAATAGCCGCACAAGGCTGTGAGAATGTACATCACGCTTTGGAAATGGCGCTCTTGTTCGGGTTCAAGTTCGTAGGGACAGGCACTCAAAAAGGATTGTAGGCGTTCCATGAAACCTTCGATGTCACCCTCGCGCAACGAGCGCACGAAACGGCTGATTTCAAAGCCAGAGCCGACCTCGTCCACATTGGTATAGCTTGGAATGAGGAAACGTACAAAGCCCTCACGCACTTCCCTGTTCGGAAAGCCAAGTTTGTAGAGACCAAACTCTTTGTCATAGCCTTTAATGGTCAGGTAGCCACTTTGGTATATGACGGGCAAAGGGTTAGTCGAAGCAATGTCGACACTGTTCAGCACATCGCTCACAACTTCCTCGTTCTCGATACTGGAAAGGTTATATTGGTGAATTTTCAGCAATTCAACAAGATAGGTTGGCGTACCAGTCTCAAACCAATAGGCACCGATTTCACCTTTGGCGAAAGCATTGAGCAGGCTGAAAGGATTATATATCCCAGGCAGGTCTCTATAGTGAAAATGGTAGCCGTCATAATTCTCCCGAAGTTCGCTGTAGGTCTCCTCAACGGTCTTGTCTAACTTTGATGCAAGTTCCGAGATTTCCACTTGGAAATTTTCACTAAGCTCTGCTTCCGTAATGCCGCAAATATCGTGGTACGCAGCATCCATCGAAATGTCGCGCAAATTGTTCAAGTCGCTGAAAACACTCACCTTTCCGAATTTTGTCACGCCGGTGAGAAAGGCAAACCTAATGCATCCATCCATCGACTTCAAAGCTCCGTAGAAGCCTTTCAAAGTGGCGCGGTAGGCTTCTTGAAGTTCAGGATTTCCGATGGCCTGAAGCAATGGCTTGTCGTATTCATCCACCAGTATCACCACCTGACGGCCTGTCTTTTCGTAAGCACGTCGGATGATGCCCTCAAACCTTGTCGCAAGTGACTTTTCGTGTTCATCGCTGCCATAAAGAGATTCCCAGCGGCTAAGGCTTGTGTTTAACTTGTTATGAAGAACTATGGGGCCGTCATACTTTTCCGTATTCAAGTCCAGATGCAGCACGGGATATTCAGTCCAATCGTGTTCTAACTCCGCAATGGCGAGACCGTCGAACAGTTCGCGTTTTCCCAAGAAATACGATTCCAAAGTATTGAGGAACAGACTTTTCCCGAAACGGCGCGGACGCGACAGAAAGAAATACTTGCCTTCTGTTACCAATTTGTATAAAATGGCACTTTTATCCACATACTTGAATCCCTTGTTTCTCAAGTCTTCAAAACTCTGTATGCCAATCGGCAGTTTCTGTCCCATATCCGTGTCGGTTTAGTCGTTTGAAATGCAAAGTTATAAAATAACTTGGTTTTGGACGAAAACCTTTCAATATTATTATGTTTTTTGCAGGGGAAAGCCTTTCATGCAAGAAAAATATATACTTTTGCTGCGCATTAAACATTTTTACACAATGTTCTAAACATTTTTATCCAATGCTTTAAACATTTGCTTTCACTTACAAAAAATTGTTGCGCAGTTGTTAGAGACGGGAAATGTCACAACATTAGCTGGATACCTGCATTTGTTAGACGAATGTGGCCTTTTATGTGGGTTGCAGAAATACGCTGCCTTCGTTCATTGTCCTTTGCAGTATTTGTGATTCAAATTTGAGGGAACACTTCTTCCATAAGCCAAAAACTATAGCCGCACTTTTCCATTACCATTACTGTTGGCCACGGATTCTTCAGACTGTCAACATCCCGTTTTCGCTCATCATTTTCGTGATGTTTCTTTTCGTTATCCGGCAAATGAGGATTATACAAGTGGAAGTCGGAATCGGCATCTTCACCATTCCAAAAAGATGTGTGCTTATATTCAGCATATCCGGCTTCCACCGCCTTATCATACCAAGCGTAGGCCTTTGTCTTGTTTTTCCTTATGCCACGACCATGTTCGTAACACCAGCCGAGCATGACCTGTGCGTCAGGCCAGTCTTTTTGAGCCGCTTCCTTGAGCAAGGCCACGGCCTTAGCCTCGTCCACGGCCACCCCGTGACCGAAAAGATACAGGCAAGCCAAGCCGCAGAGTGCTTCAAGGCTGCCTTGTTTTGCCGCTCGTTTAAGCCAAATCCTTGCACGGGCATATTTTTGACGCTGATTACACAAGTGACTAAAATAACGCCCCAGATATTCCAAGGCAGGAAGATAACCTTGACGCGCGGCGCGTTTCATCCACATCATCGCATTGATATAACTGCGCTTCACAATCTCCCCATCGGAATATAGACATCCCAATTCATACTGGGATTTTGCATCGCCTTCTTCCGCCCCTTCAAGGCAGCCTTCAAAAATCTGCTTATCTATGATGGCCCATTCCTCTTCGGTGTATTCTTCTTGAAATTCGTCGTCTTGGTCTGACATGATAAAATGTGTCTGTCGTTTTTCAGTGAAAACTTATACGGGAAAACGGTTTTAATAACGCATATAATCTGCTTTCGTGCGCAAACACGTTGCGGTGTACCAATCGTTTTCCGGGACGTCGTTCGCTTCCATCCATATTTTAATAATGTCATCAATATCGCAACTTTTCAAGAACCTTGTGATAATTTCCTCTTCGCTTTCACGCGGCTCCTGCTGAAGCGCATTGCGTTTTCCCAGCCCATAACCCAAGGCACCGCAAATCAAATCTTCCAATAATCTTGACATAACGTATTGTTTTTCAGTTTTAACTATTAATGATTGCAATAATGGCAACGACAAACAGGATTATGCCTGCCACGGTGATAATGCCCCAAATGCCGGCACCTTGAAACAGTTCGCCGATGCATGCGAATATGCCCGCAATGGTTCCGCCCACTATTCCGATTACAAAGACCAAGATGCAAACGAGCACCATGAATATTAATGCACAACCTTCCATAATACTGTAAATTAGTTATTTAAACAACTTTTGAAAATTGTTTTTCGTAATCTTTTCATAATCTGATTCACTGACCGAATTATGCAATTCCAGCAGCAAATCCTGATAATATGTTTTCATATCCAAATCCTTGAAGAAAAACTTTGGAATCGGGTAATCAGTTCCCCACAGCACTCTGTCGGACAGCTTCTCGTCGCATAATCTGACCACATTGTTTATTGGCATGAAAGCGGTATCGGTCCAAACATTTTGATAGGTTTTCATAAGCGAAACGGTTTGTTCTATTGGTCTTCCATGAGCCAGAATAAAGACCAAATTTGGGAAGCGTTTGATAACATGTTCGAACTGCTTTGGATAACACCCTGACATTTCACCCGTATGGATAAGCAATGGCACCAGTAAAGTTGAAGCAAATCTACAAACACTAACGATACATCTTTCATCGGCAAGCCATTTTGTCGGATGCAATTGCGGATGTATCTTAACACATTTCCAATTGATGCCGCTATCCATAAACTTTTCCAAACCGCCATCTTCAAGCATTTGCGGCAAGACCCAAAGCACGGGATAGATTTTCGAGCCGCCAGCCTCCACAAGTTCCTGCATTTCAGTAATTACCTTGTCGTAATCGCCTTCGCAGATAGATGTGGAAGATGCGGCAAAAGCCGCAACACCGACAGAATTTAAATAATCCAACAACTCTTTCGGCGTTGTGAAAATATCATAGAATTGACCGAAATGGATGTGAGAATCGAAAACCGACACAACTAATATTTACCATTAATTAAACCTTTAATTTCTTTCGGACTTTCTTTGACGGTCTCAGAATGTTTGCAGTCTTTTTCATCTTTCCACCAAATTACCGTATGTCCGTTTTCACTTCCGTCAAATTCAATAGTAATAGGCACATCAATATCACGACCATCTAATGTATGTAAAACAAGTGTTTTCATTTGATTTGCGTTTAATTAAAAATAGTTTCCCCACCACAAAAGCAGTGGGGAAACAAAAAACATAGTTCTTACTGCGTTCTTTCGCACTTACGGCAATACGGCCCATACCCATATTCATTCGTAGGGCAACCAGCTACATAAGAACCGCTCGGAGCATTCTTTGCTACCAATTCAACTTTTTTGTAAGTTTTCATTTTGTATAAAATTTTAATTACCGCCTACTCTATTTTAGCTTTTCGGCTTCTGCATTATTATCGTCATTTAAAAGAAAACAACTAGCGATGTTATTTGGACATCGAACTGAATTCTGATATTTGCATTGAATGAATTTGCATTTATCAGTGTACTGTGATTTAGTGTTCATCTTGGTGTCTCATCATAGTGTGCATACAAAAATTCACTTGAAAAGATTTCCATGTTTTTGTCAAGAAGCAAACTCCCACGATAAGATGATTTAATATTATTCCCGTTGATGTCACTTATTGGATCGAAATCTAATGTGATTTCTGTTGGAAACTCTCCTATGATTTCTATTGTGTCAATCCAATTAGGATTCGAATTTGCTTTGCGTTTAAATATCCTGTTCATTTTACTTTTTATAATACTCTTCAACAATTTTTTTATTTAAGAAAGCGACATCGCAGAAATGCTTGTTAATCTTAAACATATCGCCTCCGCTTTCGTTGTAGTTGCGCACAAGGCACATGGCGCAATAGTTTCGTGCTTCGCATTTCAGACATTCGGGGAAGTCACCTTGCGTCACGTTGCGAATCTGTTTGAATTGCAGAGAATTATGCCAAATATCTTTCAAGCTTTGCTGATACACATTGCCGCAAACCATTGCCTGCCAACCTGCACACGGATAAACGTCGCCATTCTCCGTTATGCAGCAGTCGTTAATGCCTGCACCACAAACTGGCTGCTGGGCAAACCGCTTGGGGTCGAAGGCTATTTCCTCGGAAATTGGTCTCTGCTTTAATGTGTTTTCCTTATAGTCCTTGTCCCATTTAATAATGTCACGGATTACCTTTTCCGTCTCTTCCAAAGAAATGCGGTTGGCGAGATTCTGGGTGTCGCAATCCGATTGCGCCATCATGATGTAATCGGTCTGCGCCTTGCAACGCAAACTTTGTGCATACTGCAACACATCAGCGTAGCCTTCATAATTGGCTTTCATCAATGGACACGAAATCTGCACAGGGATGTCGGCTGCAACTAACTTTTCAACAGCGGCTTTCGTCTTCACTTGCGAACCTTTAACCGTAGTTATAGTGTCGTGAATTTCGGCATCCATACTATACAATGAAGTCTGAACGAGTGAGACATTGGCCTCTTTTATATAAGGTATCTGTTCGTCTCGCAAGGCAATGAGGTTACTGAGAATCGAAATCTGCATATCCTTCTTCCGGCAATACTGCATAATAGGGATGATGTCCTTATGCAGAAACACCTCGCCGCCTGAAAGCGTTACATGCAAGCCGCCCATTTCGGCAAATTCGTCTATCAGCGAAAACACCTTCTCCGTTGGCATGTCCTTACCAGTGTTTTTCTTGCCATTAGGAATGTAGCAATGAATGCAACGCTCGTTGCAACGGCTTGTCAGTTCAAACTGCAATGCGTTCAGTCTTGGTTTCCGCTGCGTGTTTTCTAACATGAAATCCTGCGTACATTCATCAACCTTTTGCCTTGTTTCCTGATAGAAATCATCCACCAATGTCTTTGGGTTTTCCATGCTATAAGAAAAATCCAAATCCTTTTCATCAAGTTCTTCAGGCGTTTCGCCTGTCACCAAAAAAAGATGTTCGGTAAGGTCTTTCACGAAATCGAGGAAATCAGCTTTCAGTTCTTTCGTTGAGACACTATCGTTATAGACATTGCGCAATCTTGCAACAATATCTTCGACATTTTGAGGAATTCGGCTAATCTCTCTCAGAAAATCCGCTCCCGTCTCATTATAGGTGCGGTCGTATCTCGTCATCTGATTCGTGATGTAGCCGAAATCATCCATAAAACGGATGAAAGTATTTTTTGACTGGCGTACTAACATATTTAATAATTATATATCCAAAATCAAGCTGATTTCATCATCTTAGCTCCTGCAACAAGTCCGACGATGCTTACAATCGCGCCAACCAACGTTGAACCTGCCTGAACGATAAATCCTCCAATGCCAAAACCAAGGATAATGATAACTAATCCGAGTATTCTTTTCATTTTTCAAAGCCCTAAATCCGTGTCGGGCACAACTTCTTGTTGCTCATGCGCCTACTCTCTTCCAGCTTTTCGGCTTCCGCTGTGTTCCGTACTGTTTGGGGATTGGACAATAAAAAAGCCCGCACCCGTTTTTCCTATCCGAAGTGAAGGCTCTCGCATTGCCCTGTAGAAAGATAAGAAAGCAGTGCGTGCTTTTAGGGCACACAATTCTACTTTCTGCCTTTTCTACAAGTTCAAATTTGCGAGATTTTCACTTTCAGGCAGATGGTATTGCTACCGAAATATTACGCTGCAAATATAACGATAGTTTTCTAACTTGCAACAAAAATATTTCAGCACTGCTTTCTGAGGGCAAAAATATAGATATTATAGGTATGTTTTTGGTACTTATCGGTACTTGTTTTCAGGAGAAAAAAACGTTAAAACATCAATTGTTTCTAACAAACAGCACTTTGCCTTCTGCTTCAATATTGTCAAGCAAGGCTTGGTTTTTCAAGGAAGAGAACAGACTTAAATCAACGAAATAGGGCAGAAAAAGACTGTCTATCATATCGTCGGCAAGCGCCAATTGCGTATAGGTCAAGTCTTTCCCAATCAGCGTTATGTCAATATCGGACGAAATCCTGTTTGTCATTCGGGCACGCGAGCCATAAACGACAGCTTCCTCAACCTCCGGAATCGAGGCGAAGACAGCACGCAAGGCTTTGATTTCATTATCTTTAAGTCCAAATTGCTCCATGATTTATAGGCTGGAAAACAAATCCTCTTGAGCGGAAGATGACAGTTGATTCATCTTTTCATAAAAACTGACAAACAATTCAAAATAGGAATCCTTAATCTGTTGGACTACTTCCGACGACATCTCCTCATCATAATTATGGGAAGTGTCGTTTCTCCTTTTCAACATTTCCATCCACACTGCTCCATCAGCAATCAACTTGCTGTCAAAAGCCCAACGGATGGCATCCCTCGACCCCATGATTTCTTTGTCAACACCTTGATAATCGGCATAACTTTTCATAAGTTTCCACGCCAATTCAAAAGTAAACTCAAACCTTTGCACCAATCCATCCACTTCAAAATCATTAAGCTGGCGTTTCTTCGCTTCTGCCACCAATTCCGCCAACCGATTCAAAGCCTTATGATAGCTTTGCAACTTTTGTTCCCATCTTGGAATGTTTTCTGTCATGACAACAAATTTTCAGCAAAAATACAAATCAATTGAAAACTTTCACCTATTTGAGTTAAAAACGATGAAATTTTTGCGGCAAATAATCACTTAAGCCCTCCAGTCACTTTAAAAAGATCTTCTTGACATTCAATTCTGAGCTGATCGGCTTTGGCTGGGTCTGTCTGCCCGATTTGATCGATTGTCGGCAACTTATCAATATACAAAGATCCAATTTTTGGCAGGAAAAGTCCGTAGGCTGCCGCAAAATCCGACTCGAACTGGAACTGCATGGTCAAGTCACTGGGCATCAGCTTGTCGTGCAAGGCTTGCATATCGTTTGCGAAACGGAGTCGGTAATGGTCGGCAAAATCAATATATTGCAAGGTGCCGTCGGCAAGAGCTTTCTGAATTTCCTTTTCATAACGCTGGTACAAATCCAGATAGACTTGGTGGATGGAATCGAAATTCATAGTCGGAGTACTATAATCGACAGACGCAACAATACGAACCACTTCCTGCTTGCCCGATTGCGCCATTTGCACCGTGTCGTGGATTTCGCGCACGACAAACACACTATCGACACGCACGACCGTATCATTTTGAACAACGGATTGAATTTCAATTTTTTCAGTACGATTTTGAGGCAGCCAATTCCAGATTAATAACACCAATAACAAAGCTGTCAGGAACAACCATTTTGCCACATTGCGCCGATGAATCGCCTTGCGGATTTCGGCCACACGCGCATACCTTTTCTGCGGATTTTTGCGCAAACATTTGGCTGCAATCAGCTTGTAACGACGCGGAAAAAGTGCCTTTATGATGAAGCCCAAGGAATAAATGTCGCTGCTGCAATCGGTCTTTTCCTGCTGCAACAATTCGGGCGCAGCAAAGGCCTTAGTGCCCCCCGTGGCTTTTTCGAGGTTGGCATCGTTGTCGGCATAACCGAAATCTATCAGTTTCAGGCTGTGGCCGTTGGCGGTTATGATGATGTTCTCCAACTTCAAATCGTTGTGAACGACTTGCCGGTCGTGGATAAACTCCAAAGCATCAAGAAATTCCAGGAAAATGCGTTTCCGTTCTTTTGCCGATGGTTTAGTAGCCAGAAAATCATCTAATCTCATGCCGTCGATGTATTCCATCACGATGCACGGCCCGACTTTCGGGTCATCGCGCCAGCCGATGCAACGCACGATATGGTCGTTGCCGTAAAGCCGTTCCATCTGCTTGTACTCGCGTTGCAGCCGCGCAAGGTTTTCGGCCTCACATCCCTCCTGCCTGTTGACGGATTTCAGAAAAAGTTTCCGTTCTCCACTGATTACCGTATACAAGACGCTATAACCTGCCCCAGAAACAGGAACAAGCTGATAATCATGAAATTTAGAGAAACCAACGGCCATTTCTCCAAACGAGCCCGATGTGAAATTTTCCGATGCCATAATGTGTGCAAATATAGTGTTTTTACTGGTTTTCAGTTATCAGTCGTCAGTTTTCGGTTTTTGGTTTCTAATTTTAACGATTTTGAACATTGGCTGATGGCTAATAGCTAATGGCTAAAGGCTAAAGGCTAAATACCAGCAGCCAAAGTTCAAATATGTACCATTAAGTACCGACAAGTACCCGTAAAAAGAACTACTTTTGCACTCAAATTCAAGTCCAATATGGCAAAGACATCCATTCCACGCAACACCAAAGAACTTGACAGCCTGCGCCACGACATCTGCCGAAAGGCGGGCATCACGAAAAGCGTTCTGACGCCACAGGATTTTTCTTTCCTTGAAAGCGACATCAAGCAAATGCTACCCAACGCACAAATCGAGCAGAAAACCCTGAAACGGCTTTTTGGATACGACAGGACAGACCCAACATCAACCATACGGCGGTACACGGTGGATATTTTGGCAAGATATGTCGGAGAAAACGATTGGGAAACTTATCTTGAACACTTATCAAAAGAGGCAAACAATTCTGGCGATTTCACTGGGAATGAGATAAATGCGGAGCAACTAAAAATTGGCGAAACAATCCGAATTGCATGGAATCCCGACAGGCAAAGCACCTTGAAATATTTAGGTAACATGCGTTTTGAAATTGTCGAGACCATGAATTCGAAATGGCAAAAAGGCGACACTTTTCAATGCCAGCATTTCATTTTGGGCAACAGATTACTCGTTGATAATCTTTGCGATGCAAATGGAAACTTGAAATCAAAAATGTATGTCGTCGGTGAAAATGGCGGACTTACGGGATTGGAGAAAATACAATAATGTATGTTTTTCCCAAAAATTACTATTTCTTATTCAACAACAATCTTCTGAATCGAAGATGTGGCTTCATTGTGTAGTCTCAGGAAATAAACGCCTTTTTGTAAGTTTTGGGTATCGATTTCTGCTTTTCCGTTGATGATTTCTCCAGAAATGATTTCCTGACCGAGACTATTATATAAGGTGTAATTCACATCGTTTTCGCAAGCAATGGTAAAAATGCCTTTTGCCGGATTCGGATAAACCGAAACGTTTTGCAAAGTGTTTTCGTTGATGCTAAGGCCGGGAATGCAACTGATTTGTGCCGTCCAGCCCGTTCCATCCTGTAATCCATCGGAAATGAAGCGGAAAGTCAGTGCGCCTTCGGGATTTGTTGCTGTAACGGTGCCCGGTCCGTGATTGCCGGAATAACTGCCAATCAGTGGCGCATCGAGGCTTGTGCCATCGTAAACGAAGATTTTGTCGTAATTGGCCTCGGTTTTGAAGTTGATGAAATCGATTTCAAGTCTGGAGTTTTCCGAACTTGGCAAAAAGGTCATCGTGTAGTCCTCGCCATTTTGGTATGGATTTTCCGCCCCGCCTGAGTCGTAGAAAATGGCGTTGCAGGTGCTGATGGTGCCGTTGTGCATCAAGTAGGCTTCGGCAACGGTGATGTAAGCGTGTTTCGTGATGCTTTCGCTTTGTCCGTCGGCATTGGTGACGGTTAAGGTGACATCGTAATTGCCTGGTTCGCTGTAACATATTCCTGTTGGATTTTGCTCATTCGATAAACTCGGTGTGCCGCCTTCGAACTGCCATTCCCAATTTGTGAGGTTGGCTCCCCAAGTCAAGTCGGTGAAGTCGATGCCTTGTCCGATGGCGACATTGGTCTGATTGGCTTCGAAATTCGGAATGATGTTTTCGCCTGCAAGCAGTTTTATGTCTTGAATAATGGTTTCGTGGTCATTTACTGAGAGTGTGACGGTCTTTGGGTGATAGCCGTTGGCTGAATAAGTTACCTGATAGGTCCCGCCTTTTATGGGACGATGGTAGTCGCCGACTTCGTGTGAAGTGACGGATGATCCGTGGTGGTCGTGGCCTTCGATGGTAATTGTTGCTCCGATAATAGGCTGTTCCGTAAGACTGTCAGTGACAGTGCCGTGAATGCC
>JAGHSL010000179.1 GCA_018065885.1 Candidatus Limimorpha equi | reverse complement strand
CATATTTCCGCGCCGCCGCCGACATGGTCAACAACGGCAAGGCCGACAAGATGACGGTTATCGATGTTTATCAGGAACTTTCCGATGTGCTCGATGCTAACGTGAAGACGCTGGCCGAAACCGAAACTGAACTGCTCACTGCCAAGCAGGAAGCTGAAGAAGCCGCCGATGCCGATGCCGTGGCAGGTTTCGACAAGCAACTTGAAAAGAACGAGAAGAACATTAATAATTATAAAGGTGTAAAGAACAACATTGACAACCTCTTCCAGCCATTTGCTTCATGCGAAGACCTGATCAAAGTGTTCTCTGTCAAGATGAACGAAAATCCGAATGATGTCAATCTCCTGAAGAGAATCACCACCGTTCTTGATAAGAAGGATTGCACCGATTCAAAGGTGTTCCTCGATGCTTCCAAGAACCTCTACGCTCTTGAACCAAGCCCTGAAGCTGCCTATAACATTGGCGTCCAGCTCTTCAAAGATAAGAAATACAGCGAAGCTGCTACCTATTTCGAGCAAGCTACCAAGGCTGAAAACAACGACCGCGTTTACCGCGCACTGCGTAACCTCGCCATGTGCTACCAGAATGTCGGCAATTATTCAAAGGGCCGTGATGCTGCCCGCCGCGCCGCACAGGTTGACCCGACCGCCGGCGAACCATACCTTATCATCGCTATGCTTTATGCTGAAAGCTCAAAGCAGTATGAAAGCAGCATCTTTGGCGGCAAGGAAGTGTTCTGGGCAGCCGTCGACAAGTGCGAAAGAGCAAGGCAACTCGACCCGTCTATCGCAAAGAAAGCCGCTGATCTGATTGCAGCTTACAGACAGTATTTCCCGTCAACCGAAACTGTGTTCTTCAATGACTATCAGGATGGCCAGTCGTATTCAATCGGTGGCTGGATTGGTGAAACCACAACCATTAGAACTAAAAAGTAATTGAACAGATTTCATAAGATATTATTTTGGTGCAACATCACAGCTGTAGTGGCTGTGATGTTGTTTTCGTGTGGCAATCCCGATGCGGTGGTCATGGATATGGCTTCTGACGACACGCTTTCGGGCATCACTGCCGACAGCGTCACTTTTTTCCGCAGCGATTCGGGAAATGTTCAGCTGAAACTCACGGCTCCGCGCTTGGTGCGTAGGGAAAGCAATGATGAAAATGGCGAAATGGAGTTTCCATTGGGATTTCATGCCTTTTTCTTTGATAATAATATGAATCCAAATTCGGAAATCAGTGCCGACTATGGCAAATATGTCGGCGATTTGATTCAGGCAACCGGAAATGTGGTCATCATCAATTACGAAAATGATGAAAGAATGTATTCCGATAAACTTTTCTGGTATCAGGATGTGAAGATGATCTACACTCGGTCGCATGTCAGGATTGTTACGCCAGGCAGGGATATTGAAGGTGACAGTCTGGTGGCCAAGGAAGACCTTTCTGAATACACGATTTATTATGGCCGCGCAACTATGGAAGTGGAGGATAATCTATGAACGACTGGCTGATTGTTGCGATAACCTTGTTCTTCTCTGCCATGTGCTCGGGTCTGGAGATTGCTTTCAATAGCATCAACCGCTTGCAGCTTGAGGTCGAATTGAAGAAAAACAACTTTTCAGCAAGGATTATAAGCCTGTTTTTCAAGAACAAGTCGCGTTTCATCACTTCTCTTTTGTTAGGCAACAATATCGCCTTGGTTATCTACGGTATGAGCATGGCGAATATCATTGGGGGTAACATCAACATTTCCAATGATTTCCTTATGCTTTTGGTTCAAACGCTCATTTCCACGCTCTTGGTCTTGTTGGTGGGCGAATTTCTGCCGAAGGTGTTGTTCCGCATCAATCCGAATGCCGTTTTGTCGTTTTTCGCCTTCCCGACTTATCTTTGCTATTTCATACTCTATCCTCTGATTTTGGTTTATACGGGCATTTCGGAGTTCCTTATCCTTTATGTGTTCCGTCAGAAAATCAACGAGTCGGCCTATAGGTTCTCGACTGTTGATTTGAATGACTACATTGCCGAATATGCCAATCCCGAAGAGGAAAACGAAGACATTCAGCAGGAAATTCAGCTTTTCCAGAATGCCATGGAATTTCGCTCGGTGAAGCTGCGCGAGTGCATGGGGCCGCGAAACGAAATTGAAGCCGTGAAATCGACCGATTCCCTCGCTTTTGCCAGGGGCCGTTTTGAGGAAACTAAACACTCGAAGCTCATCGTTTATGAAGATAACATCGACAATATTGTCGGTTACATTCATCTGAACGACGTGATTCGCGAAACCATGATGAAGCATGATTCGACGGTTGAAAAGCTGGTTCGTCCGCTCGCTTTTTTCCCCGAAACCTACACTGCCGACCGTCTTTTGAGGTATTTCATCCAGAAACATCAGGGCTTGGCGGTTGTCGTCGATGAGTTTGGCGGCACTTCCGGTATCGTGACAATGGAAGACGTCATCGAGGAAATTTTCGGTGAAATTGATGATGAATATGATGTGGAAGAGGAGACCGAAAAGGAACTCGGTGAAGACAGATACGTTTTTTCGGCTCGCCTCGAAATTGATTATCTCAATGATACATACCGACTTGACTTGCCTGTTTCTGACGACTATGAAACTTTGGCAGGCATGATTCTTCATTATTGTGAAGACATCCCGAAGGAAGGCGAGACTTTCAATATCGGCAAATATAAGGTTACAGTTCTCAAGGCTACACACATGAAATTGGAGGAAGTGAAACTTGAGTTGGACGATAATTGAACAAAAAAATTCTCCATTTAGTTTCCCAATTAGAAAAATTACTAAATTTGCACGCTTTTTTTCAGAAATAATTAATTAATAAATAAGGTAAGAAAATTATGGCAGCAATTGAAAGAATCAGAA
>JAGHSL010000329.1 GCA_018065885.1 Candidatus Limimorpha equi | reverse complement strand
GGTGAGTGTGACGATGATGGCTCGCGACGGCAATGTCTGGATGAACCAGAAGCAGATGGCAGAACTTTTTGCCACCTCAAAGCAAAATGTTGGTCAACATATAGCTAACGTTCTGAAAGAAAATGAGTTGTCGTTAGATTCAGTTGTAAAGAATTTCTTTATAACTGCTGCCGACGGCAAACAATATGATGTCACTTTTTACGCCTTGGATATGGTTTTGGCGGTTGGTTTCCGAGTAAAAGGGAAACGCGGTACACAATTCCGCATTTGGGCCAACCAGCACTTGAAGGAGTTCATCGTGAAAGGCTTCGTGCTTGACGACGATCGACTCAAGAACCCTGATGGCCGCCCCGACTACTTCGACGAGTTGCTTGAACGCATTCGTGACATTCGTGCTTCGGAGAAACGATTCTACCAGAAACTGCGCGATTTGTTTGCCCTTAGCAGCGACTACGATTCCACCGACAAAGCCACTCAGATGTTTTTTGCCGAAACGCAGAACAAACTGCTTTACGCTGTCACTCACCAAACGGCTGCTGAAATCGTTGTCAGCCGCGCCGATGCTTCACAACCTAACATGGCTCTTACTTCTTGGAAAGGCTCGGTGGTGCGCAAGCAAGACATCTACATCGCCAAAAACTATCTTTGCGCTGATGAGATAGATATGCTTAACCGCCTTACGACGCTTTTCCTTGAATCGGCTGAAATCCGTGTGAAGGAACGCTTCGACTTGACTATCAACTACTGGCGACAGAATGTTGACCATCTGTTGCAGTTCCAAAACAAGGATGTGCTTCGCAATGCCGGAAGTGTTACCAACAAGGAAATGGAAACTCGTGTGGAGGCTGTTTATGAGAAGTTTGACCAACGCCGCAAACACGCCGATGCACAGCTTGCCGACCAAATGGACGATGAGGAACTGAAACAACTGGAACAGCAAATCGTGAACCGAAAATGATTGTGTAAAGTCAATAAACTTAAAAATTGTATAAATCTTAAATATTTAAATTTAAATTTTAAATCATTAAATCTTAAAGTCATGAAAATTTGTGTTATTGGTACTGGAACCATGGCAAAAGGTATCGTGAAGGCTTTCGCAGCCAAGATGCCCGTCGTCATGAAGAGCCGTACACAAGCCAGCCTCGATAAGGCTATGGCTTCCATTTCGAAGGGCTATGCAAAGCTCGTCGAAAAGGGCAAGATTGCTCAGGATGCTATGGATGCCATCATGGCAAACATCAGCACGACAACTGATTACGCTACATTCGCTGATGCCGACCTCGTCATCGAGGCCGCAGTTGAAGAAATGCAGCTGAAGAAGGACGTGTTTACAGAACTCGACAAAATCTGCAAGCCTGAAACCATCTTCGCTACCAACTCTTCATCACTGTCAATCACTGAGATAGCTGCTTGCACAAGCCGCCCATCTCAGTTCATCGGCATGCACTTCTTCAACCCAGCCGACCGTATGGCTTTGGTTGAAGTCATCAAGGGACAGCTCACTTCAGCTGAAGTTTGCAAGACCATCGTTGACCTTTCCACTTCAATTGGCAAGACTCCTGTCGAAGTCAATGAAGCTCCTGGTTTCGTGGTCAACCGCATTTTGATTCCTATGATTAACGAAGCTGTCGGCATTCTCGCTGACGGTATCGCAAGCGCTGAAGACATCGACAAGTGCATGATGCTGGGTGCCAACCATCCAATGGGCCCGCTCGCATTGGCCGACCTTATCGGTAACGATGTCAACCTCGCTATCATGGAAGTTCTCTACAACGAATTTGGCGATCCTAAGTATCGTCCTCATCCATTGCTGAGAAAGATGGTTCGCGCTGGTTTGCTCGGACGTAAAACTGGTGAAGGATTTTATAAGTATTAATTAATTAGGAGTCGGGAGTGAGGAGTGAGGAGTATTTGTTTGCTCCCATCCTCCTAACTCCTAACTCCGCACTACTAACTATTAAAAAATGGATTTTAGTTATTCAAAGACAGAACAACTCTTCTTGCAGATGATCCGTTCATTTGCCGAGAACGAAGTTAAGCCTTTGGCCGCTGAAGTTGACGAACAGGAACGCTTCCCAATGGAAACCGTCGAAAAGATGGGCAAGTTGGGCATCATGGGCATTCCGATTCCGAAAGAATACGGCGGTGCAGGCGGTACAGTACAAATGTACATCATGGCAGTTGAAGAACTGTCGCGCGTTTGCGCAACAACAGGTGTCATCGTTTCAGCCCATACTTCACTGTGTATGGCTCCAATTCTGGAAAACGGCACCGAAGAACAGAAACAGAAATATTTGCCGAAACTCGCTTCTGGCGAATGGATTGGCGCTTTCGGTCTGACCGAGCCTAATGCCGGTACCGATGCCGCCATGCAGCAGACAACGGCTGTTGACGCTGGCGACAAATGGATTCTCAACGGTTCGAAGATTTTCATCACCAATGCTGCATACGCAAATGTGTTCATCGTGATGGCAATGACCGACAAATCGAAGGGCAACAAGGGCATTTCCGCTTTCATCGTTGAAAAAGGTATGCCAGGTTTCTCAATCGGTAAGAAGGAACTGAAGATGGGTATCCGTGGTTCAGCCACTTGCGAATTGATTTTCGAAAACTGCGAAGTTCCGAAGGAAAACCTTCTCGGTCAGCTTGGCAAGGGCTTCGGCATTGCCATGAAGACTTTGGATGGTGGCCGTATCGGTATCGCTTCACAGGCTTTGGGTATCGCTCAAGGTGCTATGGACGAAACAGTTAAGTACACCAAGGAACGTAAGCAATTCGGTAAGTCAATCTCTCAATTCCAGAACACGCAGTTCCAGATGGCAGACCTCAAGACTAAGGTCGAGGCTGCCCGTCTGCTGGTCCGCAGTGCTGCTTGGAAGAAGGATATGAAACTGCCTTATTCAGCTGATGCTGCCATGGCTAAGCTGTTTGCTGCTGAAACTGCAATGGAAGTCACCACAAAGGCTGTCCAGTTCCACGGTGGTTACGGCTACACCCGTGAATATCCGGTTGAACGCATGATGCGCGACGCCAAGATTACGGAAATCTACGAAGGCACTTCAGAAGTCCAGAGAATGGTTATCGCTGGTCAATTGTTTAAATAATAGGAGGGAAGAGTATGAATATTATAGTTTGTATCAAACAGGTTCCGGATACTACCGAAATCAAAATCGATCCAGTAAAGAACACCCTTATCCGTGAAGGCGTTCCGAGCATCATGAACCCTGACGACAAGGGCGGCCTCGAACTGGCTCTCCGTTTCAAAGACAAATACGGCGCTAACGTTACTGTTATTTCAATGGGTCCTCCGCAAGCCGACGTGATTTTGCGTGAAGCTTTCGCTATGGGCGTTGACAGAGCTATCCTGCTGAGCGATAGAAAATTCGCTGGTGCTGATACCCTCGCCACATCATACGCTTTGGCAGGTGCCATCAAGACTATGGACTACGATCTCATCATTGCTGGCCGTCAGGCTATCGATGGTGATACCGCACAAGTTGGTCCTGAAATGGCTGAACATCTCGGCCTTCCACAGGTTTCCTACGTCATGGACGCAGAACGCAAAGGCGACAACCTCATCGTGAAGAAAGAGAACGAAGACAGCATTCAAGTCCTTGAAGTTGAAGGCAAATGCGTCCTCACCGTTCTCGCATCAGCATTCGAGCCTCGTTATATGACTGTCAGTGGCATCGTTGAAGCCTATAATAAGGAAGTCGAAGTGTGGGGTGCCGATAAACTCGATGTCGATGAAGAAAGACTCGGCTTGAAAGGCTCACCTACAAAGGTGTTCCAATCCTTCCCGAAGGCTATGAAGGCTCCTGGTGAAGTCCACGAAGTGAGCGAAGAAGAAGCCGTTGAACTTATTGTTAACAAGTTGAAAGAAAAGCATTTAATCTAAAAGTTTAGCCATGGATATCAAAGATTATAAAAACGTTTATGTGTTCGCAGAACAGCGTGGTGGTGTTATTCAACCCGTAGCTTACGAACTTTTAGGTAAGGCTCGCGACTTGGCCGATGCACTCGGTGAAAAGGTCGTCGCCATGTTGGTCGGTTACAATATCAAGAGTGAAGCTAAGAACCTTATCGAAATGGGTGCTGACGAAGTGCTTGTTGCTGATAATGTAGAGCTTTTCGATTATCTTACAGAACAGTATTCACAGGTTGTCTATCAGATGATTACCGAACGCAAGCCTGGCATCGTCCTTTATGGCGCTACCACTATTGGCCGTGACTTGGCTCCACGTTTGGCTTCACGTCTGAAGACTGGTCTGACAGCCGATTGCACAAAACTGGAAATCGCTACAGTTGAAGAAACTGGCGAAAAGCAATTCCGTTCAACACGTCCTGCTTTTGGTGGCAACCTGATGGCTACCATTCTTTGCCCGAATACCCGTCCGCAGATGTCAACCGTGCGTCCAGGCGTGATGCAGAAGCGCGTCCGCGAAGCTGGCCGTCAGGGTGTTGTCACTGTTTTTGAACCTAAGTTCGACACTTCCAAGTTCAAAGTGAGAGTCCTTGAAACCATTAAGGAAGAAAAGGCAACGGTTGATATTTCAGAAGCCAAGATTTTGGTTTCCGGTGGCCGTGGCGTTCACAACAAGGAAGGTTTCGACAAATTGCAGGATTTGGCCAATGTTCTCGGCGGTCAAGTTTCTTCAAGCCGTGCTATGGTCGATAACGGCGTGATGCCTCACGAGCGTCAGGTGGGTCAGACAGGTAAGACTGTCCGTCCAAACCTCTACATGGCTTGCGGTATCAGCGGCGCCATCCAGCACCTTGCAGGTATGGAAGAATCCGACTTCATCATCGCTATCAACAAGGATAAGTTTGCACCTATCTTCAGCGTTGCCGACCTCGGCATCGTTGGCGACCTGCACAAGATTGTCCCAATGTTGACAGAAAGACTGAAGAAAGAAGTCGAAAAATAATTGAATTTATGTTCCGTTCCGTAGAGACGCGATTTATCGCGTCTCTGGGGGCGGCATAAATGAAAAAAGAAACAATAAAGAATTAATCATTTTGATATGGTCAAAGAAGATGCACAAGGTTATGTCTATATTTTGACAAATCCGAGTTTTAAGGAAGATTGGGTGAAAATTGGAAAAAGTTCCCGTCCTGTTGATGTAAGGTCAAAAGAACTTGACAACACGGCGGTTCCTTTGCCTTTTGAAATTTTTGCAACACTTAAAACCATGAAATACAACGAAGTGGAAAAACTTGTGCATAAAACCATTGACCGACTGACTGACTTGCGCATCAGGCAAAACAGGGAGTTTTTCAATGTGAATCCATACGTTGCATTGGATATTTTGAAAGATATCGCTACAACTTTGGATGATGCTGAAATTGAAATCATTTGCCCTGAAGCAAAAGAAATTGAAGCAACGGGTGATGTTGCAAAACCATTAGAGCATCGTAAGCAACGCCCTAATTTCCGCTTTTCAATGGTTGACATTCAAGTGGGAGAGACGATTACGTTTATTCCTACAGGACAAATTGTTAAAGTCGCTTCGGACAATACTATCGAGTTTGAAGGCAGGATATACAAATTGTCAAATTTTGCAGCGACGTTTATGCCCGATGAAAAACGAAATGCTGCAGATGCCTATCAAGGTCCAAAATATTTCAGCCATAATGGCAAAGTCTTGTCTGATTTGAGAGATGAAATGGAGGAAAGCTAACTTTTAAATTATTAACCGCATCCGATATATTAACTGTTGCATTGTGGCGTTTGGGCGAATTCTATTTAAAGTAAAAAAAATGCAAACTAAATAATCATGTCCGAAACAACGAAAAACAAAATCAGTTATATCACGCTATTTGTGATGATGTTCGGAAAGAGGCATGGACTTACCGAGTCGCAGGCTTTTCGCTATTTGAATTTTTACAAAGGAATACATCTGTTAGACAAATGTTACGGTGCCATGCACACACTCGATTTTGATGACATGATGGATGAGGTTACGGAATACTGTAAAAAAAACGGAGGACAATTGGCATGATTCTATACCATGGTTCAAATGTAAATATCGAGAAAATACAAAATCTTATTAGGTTATGAATGTATCACAGAAAGCATTTGAAATGATGAAACTCGACATGACAAAAGAATTGATTGTCATGCTCATGGAAGAAGAAAACATGGAAATGGAAACAGCCATGAATGTGTTGTATTTATCTGAAACATACGAAAAAATGTCCAATCCAAATACTGGTTTGTATTATCAAAGTCCTGGATATGTGTATTCCATTTTGGATATGGAATTGAAAAACGGAAAACTTGAAGGATTGAACTAAATCTATACTATTATGACAATCAATGAATTAAACGAATCCATAG
>JAGHSL010000160.1 GCA_018065885.1 Candidatus Limimorpha equi | reverse complement strand
AACAGCAACTTATACCCTATTTCATTTCCTCCCATCCCGACTGTTATCTGGAGGACATGGCCGATTTGGCCGTGAAGACTAAGGAACTCGGCTACCATTTGGAACAAGTGCAAGACTTCACGCCAACACCTATGACTTTGGCGACCGAAATCTATTATTCAGGCTACAATCCCTACACTTTGGAACCCGTTTTCGTGCCCAAGACCAAAGATGAAAAGCTGGCCCAGCAACGCTTCTTTTTCTGGTACAAGCCCGAAAACCGCGAATGGGTGAAAAACAGTCTGCGCCGCATGGGTCATGCCGATTGGATAAAAAGGCTGTTTGGAAAATAAAAAGTTGTAATTTTGCAGAATAATCACACCAATAATTTATTGGAAATAGTCATACAACATATCAAACTTAAATAATGATAAACTAAAATAATAAAAATATAACATAATAACAATCTGAGCTTTACGCAATTTATTCTCAGTTTCGCAAATCTGGTAAATTTATGAATCTGTACGGGAATAATGAAGCGAAGGTTCACGTCGCAGGCGTGAACCATTTCGTGTTTATTCGTACAGAAGGTTTTACCAGAGCCAGCGAAACTAATAAGCAAATGAAATGGCAAACGCCTTTTTCATTGCTTAAAGGAATTGCCGGCAAGCTCGTCAAAAACCTAAGCAATGAACACAAAAAGCAACACAATTCACCTTCATGGACTAAACGGATTAAGAGCCTTAGCCGCAATTTCCGTTCTTTGGGGACATATTTTTCAAGACACCTTCGGAAATTGGAATAATCTTTCTGGTTACGGCATCAAATTCATAACAGATGGTGTCACTATGTTTTTCGTTATCAGCGGATTCTTAATCACTTATTTACTTCTTCATGAATCAGAAAAGACAAACACCGTTGACATTCCCAAATTCTATATGAGAAGAATCTTGAGGATTTGGCCAATATACTACGGCTATATTCTTATTGTCCTCGGAATCTTGTCACTATTCCATCTCCAAGGCGATTTAGCCACCCCTAAAATGTGGTATTATCTGTTTTTCACCGCAAACATACCTTTCATTACGGCATCGGGAATCTGGCCTATCGTCCATTACTGGAGCATCGGTGTCGAAGAGCAATTCTACCTTTTCTGGCCTTGGTTGGTCAAATTTGGCAAGAAAAACATCTTGAAAATTGCAATCATTGTGTGCTGCGTCTGGATGGCTTGCAAATGGGGCAGTTATATGGTTTTCGGAAAATGCTGGGCATATCGTTTCTTTTCTGTCACCAGATTTGACTGCATGATGATAGGAGCCATCGGTGCCATTTTGTATTTCAACAAGAATGTTGTTTTCAACAAGTTCTTCACAAACAAATGGATAACCACAACAGCATGGATTCTTCTACTGGCATCCGATTACTATGCTTTCTTGATTCCAGCTCCTCTCAGAATTGAATTTCTGGCTATCGTATCATTAGCAGTCATAATGAGTCAACTTGCCGACAAACCTTTCATCATCAATTTGGAAAACCGCTTTTTCGATTTCATCGGCAAAATCTCATACGGCATTTATGTCATTCACCCGATTTTGATTTTCGTTTTCTCCAAATTGTACAGCACATTAAACATCGGCCTTCCAAATGCGCTACAATACGTTTTGATTTATTCATTTATGACACTTATAACCATTGGTCTAGCATGGCTTTCGTATACATTCTACGAAAAGCCATTCCTAACGCTGAAATCACGTTTTGCCATTATTCAAAGCAAGAATTCAATTGACGGAAAATAAAGGTAATGCTTCTGAAACGGTCATTTTCCTTTCATATTGCGTTCTTTTTCAAATTCACAAACCATTTTTCAGCAAAAAATGATATTTTTGCCGAAAATAATTGTCATGTGCTACGATTTGGAAAAAATTGAATATCAACACGATTTCATTCTGAAAGTCACATTCAAAGATGGCACTTCAGGATTCGTCGATTTTGCAAAAGAAATCAATTCCATCAAGCCATACAACACACTGAATGACATCAATTTATTTAAAAGCGCATACATTCATCCGGAGTTGCACACTCTGACTTGGTCTGACGATTTGGACTATGATCCAATCCTTCTTTATTACAAAGCAAACAACATCCCTTTCCCTGAATCTTGGGGAATAACAGCGTAAATTCTAACAACATCATAAAATGAACAAAAAACACATTTTCGGAGCAGCAATGCTCATCGTGGCCATGGTTTTCAGCGGCTGCGGCAACAAGAACCAGAAACAAGAAGAAGTGAAACCTGAAGAGGAGACTGCAACTGAAGTGAAGCAAGCCAAGCGATTGCTCATCATCGTCGACCCACAAGTCGATTTCACAACGGGCAGCTTAGCCGTCAATGGCGGATGCGAAGCCATGGACAATCTCATCGAGGCTTTTCAAAATGGTCTGGCAAGAAACTACGACAGAATCTTCGTGACCCAAGACTGTCATCCTGTCAACCACTGCTCTTTCGTTGAGCAAGGCGGTGATTTTCCACCTCACTGCGTGCGAGACACCAAAGGCTCGAAAGTTTATCCTGACCTTCAAGATGAACTCGAACATGTAAACGGTATCGAAGTCGAATATCTTACCAAAGGCGACAAGGCCGATGTGGAAGAATTCTCCATCCTGAAAAACCAAAAGTCGTGCGAACACATCAAGGAAATGCTCAAGGCCGAAGAATATGCCGGCATTGACATTTGCGGCATTGCTTCTGACTACTGCGTTTATGAGACATTGAAAGACCTTCTTGAGTTTTATCCAGCCGAAAAAATCCGCGTCGCCACCAACTGCGTTGCTGCCGTTGCCGACAACGAACTGCTGCCTAACTTCATGACAGAAAAAGGCGTTGAAACTATTGAGTTTTAATTGACAACGAGGCTGCGGGGCGACGAGACTGCGAGACCTCGTTTACATCGCAGTCTCGTGACCTCGCATTCCCGCAGCCTCACAATCTTCTCATTATGTCCAAATTCAAAGATTTCTGCACGCGCAAAGGCGTCGATATGACCTGGAAAGCTTATTTCGTCGATGCTTTGGGCGCGATGGCTTTAGGCTTGTTTGCCTCTTTGCTCATTGGAACGATTTTCCAAACCATTGGCGATAAGACCAACATTGAGGCTTTCGCCACCATTGCCAAATATGCCAAGCAAGCCACTGGCGCTGCCATTGCCGTCGCCATAGCCTATACCTTGGGCTGCAAAGGCTTGGTGCTTTTCAGCGCCATTGCCGTTGGCATTGCAGGAAACGAATTGGGCGGCCCGATGGGTGCATACATCGCTGTCATCGTGGCCATCGAATTGGGCAAGATGGTCTATAAGGAGACGCAAGTCGATATTTTGGTAACGCCAGCAACAGTCATCATCAGCGGTGTTCTGATTGCTTTCGCCATCGGTCCGGCCATCAATGCCGTAATGACGGCTTTGGGTGCTTTCATCGAAAAAGCCACCGTGATGCAGCCTTTCCTGATGGGCATCATCGTTTCGGTGGTCATCGGCATGGTGCTCACCTTGCCCATCAGTTCGGCCGCCATTTGCCTTGCCATTGGCTTGGGCGGACTGGCAGGCGGTGCGGCCACGGCAGGTTGCTGCGCACAAATGATTGGCTTTGCAGTGATTAGCTTCCGCGAAAACCGTTGGGGCGGACTTGTTGCACAAGGCTTAGGCACTTCCATGCTGCAAATGGGCAACATTGTCAAAAACCCACGCATCTGGATTCCGCCTACTTTGGCTGCCGCCATCACGGGACCGATTTCAACCTGTGTCTTTCATTTGCAGAACATTCCTATCGGTGCCGGCATGGGCACCTGCGGCCTGGTCGGGCCTATCGGCATCTATACCGCCATGCCCGAAGGAGGCCTGAATCTATGGTTAGGAATGTTGCTCGTGTGCTTTGTATTACCAGCCGTCTTATCCTTGATTTTCAGCGAAATATTACGCAAAATCGGGTGGATTAAGCTCGGTGACATGAAGATTGACTGCTGAGTTGTTGAAT
>JAGHSL010000229.1 GCA_018065885.1 Candidatus Limimorpha equi | reverse complement strand
CAAAGTTTCATTATTCATAATAACCAATCTTATACACCATGAAATAGTATTCTCTACTTGGTGAATCCGGCATCCATTGAATATGAGCGATGCAATTGCCTCTTTCGTCGAAGAAAAACCGGCTTTCTTGTACAAAGTCATAGTTTTCGCCACTATACCTACCTATGTATGAATAAAACTCAGTGTCTTTATGATATTTCCAAACTGTTTTACCAGGTGTACGGAAAGTATCGCCTCTTGCTGTTCTTTCTATCAACCTGCCCAATTCATCATACTTATATTCAACAATTGATTCGCAAATGGTGTCAGATTTTGTTATACTCAAATTCTCGCATTTGATTGTTTGACCTACGCTATCATATTCATTAATAATTAAACGCATGTCTGACACACCATCACATAGTATTTCAGTTTTAACAGCATATCCTTGCGTATTGCGAATGATCCTTTTTACAGATTTGAATTTTTCTTTTTTCTTTGAATAGGATAGTTTGTAATTGGCATAGTTTGTAACATTTCCTATCGAGTCCGTTTCCTCCCAAAACTCATCTTCATGCGTTGGAATATTGTACCAAGTCGTTTTATGGTTTATTTCTTTTATAATGCTGTCATTCTTATCATACTTATATCTTTTTCTCATTTTGACCTTTCTTCTGTCATCATGATCTGTTATGTCAAAAGTAATGTTTCCTCTTGAATCGAAGCGTGACATATAAGCTTTCCTATATCCAAAAAAGCATTTATAGCTATTTGACTTACGCAACACACCATTACTATCGTATTCACCTTTCCAATGACCGACAACAGAATCTCCTTCAAGTTCTATGCGCTCCAATAATCTGCCATCGGAATTGTAAACATATTTGGTTAAATCATTCCCCCTTCTTTCTTCCAAAAGACGACCGTTATCATCATACTTATTTGAAGCAATCTCTTTTGAAACACGATTCACTTCCATAAACTCTTTCAAAATCCGTCCATGAGCATCATAAACATTTCGATAAAAAACACTGTCATCATCCCCCAATCGTGTATGATAACCCATAGTGTCGTATTCATAATAATAGCGAAATCTTTTCCTGTTGTATTTTGCTTTAATGCTATCTGCAAAACGGAGCATCTTGTCCACATCAAATCCACACTGATAAAAGCGACTCATGAAATCGTCGTGATTGATAGAATCGCTAATGTCAAAATTGTAATCATATTCCTCAAAAGTCTTGACTTTGCCAATCAAATAATCATTTTCCCACCCCGATTTTTCCTGTCCAAATGAATATCCATTCAAGGCAAGCAGTACAAGCAGCAATATGTTTTGAATTCTTTTCATGTGTTTTTTTTCTGTAATTAAATTATTATGGACTCTTACTTCACTTTCACCTCATCAATCAATGAACATTTCGCGGTCGTTGTAGAAACGTATGAAGACTTTTGTCAGCTTGCTTTCGTTTGCCATTACTTAATCCTCCTTAGGTTTAACGATTTCCCAATGGCCGCCCTTGTCTGGACCAACACGACGGATAAAGCCCTCGTCTTGCATTGATTTGATGATTTTTTTAATAGTCGTATGTCCTAAGCCAAGTTTTGATTGGAGCAGTTCAATTGAAACTTTATCACCACTTTCTATCAATTCAATAATCAACATTGCTTTTTCCGGCCACTTTTCCGGCCACTTTTCTGGCCACTTTTGACTTTTCTGGCCATTTATCAAAACATTATCAGGACATTTTTCTATATCACCACCATTTGTCATAGAAATATTAATTGGCATTTCCTTTGCCTTAAACATCACCATAATGTCCTCAGGATATACAGTATATTCTGGTCTTGGAGTGCCGTAAGCATCACAAGCCTCGCATATTTTTTCTATGCCACGCCCCCATGTCTCAATATAGCCGGCCCAGAAAAAGCCACGTGCGATATTGGGATTGTATGGCAGGGACCGATGTTTGCCCAACAAAGTGTCTTTTGTCCAATTTGCTGGGAAAACGCAATCATTTCCGATATATAGTTTGTCGGCATACACGCTAATCTGAATTGGTATCTGCTTCGCATAGTTCTTGTGAACCAAAGCGTTATAAACAGCTTCACGTATTGCTTCCTTCGGAAAAGGATAAGTTTCAATACGTGTCACACCTTCATACGAGATCTCTGCCTTCATATACTTCGTGTACAGCAAATCAATAGTTTTTTCTGCCTGAGAAATGAGCGAGCCATGAATTTCATCGTAATAGCGCAAGTCAGCATCGGTCTCGAAAAAACCGATTTTCACATACGAACCGTTAATCCATTTTTCAGGATTTTTATGAAACAGCATCATTGCAGCACGCATTATTTTTCCCTCTTTAATTAGCCCAAGATGATTAAGAATCTGCTCATTATCCATGTCGAGATCCTTTTTGTCCATCCTATGGCTACGGATAGCCTGTTCCTTGAACAATTCAAATTCCTCATCACGGAAATCCTTCACAGTCAAATCGTTCATCAAAACACAATCCCACGTCATCCCTGTTTTGTCAAACAGAAACTGAGTGAGGGCTGCACCTTGGAGCAACTGTTTGGTGCTGCCGCTACGATAATGATACTCACCATTGAAATTGATGGGAAAAGCACTCGGCTGGGTAATGATTTCCAAATAAGCCAAGTCATTCTTTTCCAACAAATTCACTTCCACAACAATGCCAAGTTTATCCCTAACTTTATTAGGAATATCCTCACTAAGCTTCTTGACGTCATTAAGGCCTACCACTTCGCCATTGTCATCAACGCCAATGTATAGCGTGCCACCTTGCGCATTGGCAAAACCACAAATCCATTTCAGGTATTCATCGCGCCAAGATTCCTTATATTCAATATTTTGCGATTCCATCTTTTATTTCTCCATTACTTCCACCTCATCAATCATAATCCAAGCCTTTTCGCCAGCGCTTGGATGCCATTCGGGAAGTGTGCCGTAGTTTTCGGCCTTTTTCTTTTCCCACTCTTCTTTTGCGGGGTCGTAACATCTTGGAATGTAGTTGAATTTCCTTGATTGTTGTCTATAGAAGAATTCCATAATCGAATATTATTGAATTTACAAAGGTAGGAAAATTGTATAAATATTGCTCTTTTATTAAACTCGTTTTTCAAATTCAGTTGTTTTCCTCGTAATAATACGAATAGATTATATTGCAAAGATATACTAAATTCCGATATAAAGGATTGAATATTTTGCATTTAAAGTATTCCTTTTATGCTTTCGGATTCATTTCAATTCATTTGCGATGCACAAAAACACAAAGCGAGGCATTTGAAGCCAATCGATGAAACTAAACAGATTTTTTTGCATTCTGCAAGCCAAAAAGACTATCTTTGCGGCATGAAACTCGACAAACGCTTTCAGATACACAGCAACTCCTTGGATCCGAAGCAAGGCGACATCCTGATTTCGGAACCTTTGATGAACGACTTCCACTTTGGCCGTTCCGTTGTTCTGCTTGTCGACCACAGCGAAGCCGACGGCACTTTTGGCGTAATTGTCAACAAACAGTTAGATGTCAGTGTCAATCAGCTTGTTGACGACTTTCCCGACTTTGATGCACCCATCTATTTGGGCGGCCCAGTTGCCGAAGACCAGATTTTTTTCATGCACACCTTGGGCAATCTCATCCCCGATGCTTGCAAAATCATGGAGGGCCTTTACTGGGGCGGTGACAACAAGACCCTCGACACGCTGATAGCCACAGGCATTGCCAACGAGGACAATGTTCGGTTCTTCCTCGGCTATTCTGGCTGGGAATCGGGGCAATTGGTCGGTGAATTGGTGCGCAACTCTTGGTTAGTGAGTCATGTAAGCACCGATAGGCTTCTCACCACAACACCCTCAAAGATGTGGGAGACATACGTCAACAATTTGGGAAAGGATTACGAAATGTGGAAACGTTTTCCGATGAATGCGGAAGATAACTGATAATCAAAGAACCACACGATTTCCACCTCTCCCAAGTTGACTTCAATCATAAAAAAAACGGTCATAGCACTACTGTTACAACCGTTTTATCAGTAACAAGCCTGTTTTCAGCTTATGCTTCTTCCGTCAAATCAACGATTTCAGCTTCTGGAGCATTTTTCATCACCGATGCAATGCCGTTGTTCATCGTGTCTTCGCTGGCATACATCTGGCTTGATCCTATAATCTGTCCGTTGGTGGCCATCAGATTGAAGAAAGGTTTGCCGTTTGAAGCCACTTTCTTATCGAAACGAGCTTCGGTCTGAGCGTTCTTTTTCACCGATTCAACACCATTGAGGCATGAAGCCTTGGTCTTGTAACCCTGGCTGCTAAGGATGACTTGTCCGTTTGTGGCTTTCAGATTGAACTGAAATTCGCCGTTCTTTCTGGTTGTAATTTCAAATTTACCCATGACTTATCTGTTTTTCAAGTGAGTTAAGGCTGCAAATATA
>JAGHSL010000105.1 GCA_018065885.1 Candidatus Limimorpha equi | reverse complement strand
TTCGCAATGGCGTAAAGCACTGTCAATCTGATTGTAATGACCGCCATCGGAAAGCGAATCGGGCGTCACGTTCAGTATGCCCATCACCACGGGACGGGAACTGCTGAAATTTTTATTTTGTGTTCTGAGTGTCAGCATAAAAATATTATCTTTGCAAAATTATACTTTTTTGGAATATGAAAGATACGAAAGCACAATTTCATGCGGTAGTGGCTCAATGCCGCAGCCTGTTTATCGATAAAATGAAAGATTATGGTCCGGCTTGGCGCATTTTGAGAACGCCTTCAATTACCGACCAGATTTTTATTAAGGCGAACAGAATCAGGACTTTGCAGACAACAACTGAACGTCTTGTTGACGAAGGCATTGAACCTGAATTCATTGGCATCATCAATTATGCGGCTATGGGCGTGATTCAGTTGCAGCTTGGCGTGGTCGACCAGCCTGACCTTTCGTCAGAAGAAGCCACGCAGCATTACGACCGTGTCTTGAACGAAGCCTACGAACTGATGACGCGCAAAAACCATGACTATGATGAGGCATGGCGCAGTATGCGTGTGAGTTCCATCACCGACTTGATTCTGATGAAGATCCTGAGGGTGAAATCCATTGAGGATAACAACGGCAAAACCATTGTTTCTGAGGGTCTTGACGCCAATTATTACGACATGATCAACTATGCCGTGTTTGCCATGATTCTGCTTTCTGAGCAAAAAGAAACGAAGTGATGAAAGCGAAAAACATTTTTTCCTGGTTCAGCATTGTTTTGGCATTGGCTTGTGCTGTTGGCATTGTGTATCTTCCTGCTTTTCAGCCTGTTTTTCTTGCCGTCTTGCTGATGAACCTTTTGTTGCCAGTCATTTTTCATAAAGAATATGGCAAACCAGCCTTGACGGTTTGCAGGCTTTTGGTGGGCGGTTTGTTCATTTTCAGCAGTTTCGTGAAAGGCGTCGACCCGTTGGGAACGAAATACAAGATGCTTGATTATTTTGCCGTTTACAATCTCACTTGGCTCAACGACATCGCCATGATTTTGGCTTGCTGTTTGATTTTGGCCGAGTTTTTGGTCGGCATTTGTCTGGTTACCAAAGTGTTTCCGCGATTAGCGGTACTTGGCGCGACTTTGTTGATGATATTTTTCACAACTACAACGCTTTTCGATGCCTTGTACGATTTGGTGCCCGATTGCGGCTGTTTCGGCACGGCCATCAAGATGACGAACTGGCAGACTTTCTACAAGAATCTGGTCATCAATGCGGTGTTTTTGCCATTGATTTTCAATAACAAACAGTTGAAAAACCGCTTGACTTGGCGCGGCCAGTTTGTCATTGGATCTGTTTATGCAATTTTATTCCTTGGTTTCGAAATCTATAATTACCGTCATTTGCCAGTCATCGATTTCATGAATTGGAAAGTCGGCAAGCAAATGAAACAGGAAGATACTCCCGAACAGCAGATTTACCTGACATTCAGAAATATAGCCGATGGGCGCACGGAAGAATACCTCTCTCCGGATTATCCTTGGAACGATTCTGTATGGATGAGTCAGTGGGAGTTTGCCGACCAGCGTGTTGAGGGTGGTGCTGATTATTTAGGCTTTACGGCTAACGATGAAGAAGGCAACGACATGACGGACATGTTGCTCAGTACGGAAAACCTGCTTATGTTCACGACGCACGACATCAACGGCATTACGGTTGAGGAATGGGAGAAGATTAAAGCCATCACCGAAGCTGCCGACCAGCACGGCTATTATGTGGTTTGGGCTGTGGCCGAAACACCGGAAGCAATGGCCGAATGGCAGGAAAAATACGATTTCATTTATGAAGTCTATTACGGCGATGAGTTGGAAATCAAGACTTTGGTGCGTTTCAATCCAGGCTTGATGTTGTTGGATAATGGTCTTGTGAAAAACAAATGGAGTGCCATTGATTTTCCAACGGGAAAGAAATTGGAGAAGATGTTTGAATAATAATAAGTAGGTGAGGAAAATTAGTTTATATATTGAAAACGAGGCATCGAGGTCGCGAGAATACGAGACATCTCGAAATCCCGCAGTCTCGCAGCCTCGAAATCTAA
>JAGHSL010000247.1 GCA_018065885.1 Candidatus Limimorpha equi | reverse complement strand
TTGAGTCGGCACTCAAGACCTGCACATTGCCGAAAACATCGCGATACAGCTCTTCGTATTTCTGCGCCAAAGGGCACTGCGAAATGGTGTCCTGTTCAAGACTCAAATGCAGCAAATTCGATTTTGTGCCCGTGCTCGTAATGGCATAAATGCCATCCGAACCCACCAGATAGTCAATCACCCAGACGATTTCATTGTCGTAAGCCAATTGCGGCACATTGGCCGTAACCGTCACTTCCTGAATGTTTTCCACCTTGCTTTTCAAGGTGACGACAGTTTTGTAAACGCCTTTTTCATCAGCTTGCAACTGCTTTGGATCCATTTGGACGGCTTTCCTATCATAGCCGACGTGCGAAAACACAAGCGTCGCCGCCGATTTCAAATCGACCCTGAAAATGCCGTTTGCATCGGTAATGGACAGCAACAAATTCTGTGAATCGTAAACGCCAACGCCTTCAACACATTCGTTTTTCGCGTTGACCACAATGCCTTCCAACTTGAAGGCGACATTCTTTTGGGCAAAAGCGGAAATGCCAACAAAGCCCAGTAAACACAGCGTAAAGAGCAATTTCTTCATAGTAAATAAGTTTTAGGATTACGGCTTATTCACTACAAAAATTGCGCCAAAACAAGTATTTTTCTACTGATTATCAATCTCTCCAAACTCAGGATGCAATTCCGCAAACTTACGTTCATACTGGCGGATGCGCGTCAGAGTGCGGCGTGTCCATTCCAGACGAAGTTGGTTTCTGTCTTCATCAGGCAGATGCCAGTCAATGTCGGTGGATTGGTGCAGACGTTCCGTCAAGGCATACATCATCAAGGCTGCCGAAACACTGATATTGTAACTTTCGGTGAAGCCAAACATCGGAATGCGGACGTGCATATCGGCGTTTTCAACAGCATAATCGGAAAGGCCAAGTTTCTCAGTACCAAACACTAAGGCAATCGGTTTGTCCAAAGGCAAGGTATCGGGCGTAAAGTCATCGCGATGCGGACAAGTAGCAACAATTTTGTATCCTTTTTCGCGCAATCTGGCAAAAGCAGCCGGCGTGTTAAACTCCTCGCCATTATATTTATAAAGGTTGAGCCATTTCGTGCTGCCCATCACGACATCAGGATTGACATCATACTCGTAACGGTTTTCGATAATGTGAATATCCTGAATGCCACGCAAATCGCAACTGCGCAAAACGGCACTTCCATTGTGCGGCTGAAAAATATCCTCAAGCACCACGGTCAGGTGGCGGGTACGGTAATCCAACACTTCTTCGAATCTTTGCTTGCGCTCATCCGTAATGAACTGACTCAGAAAATCATACAAGGCTTTATCTCTTGGCGTCATTGCATTTTCATTAAAAACGGCTGCAAAAATAAGACTTTCTGCGATAGAAAGCAAAAAAGCAATTTTCAAAAACGACACAAATCACTATTTATCAACACATTGGAAAGAAAAATCAAAAATTAAATCCAAAAAATGAAAAAAATGTAATTCGTATAAGTAAAAAGCGTAATTTTGCAACTCAAAATTTTGAATTGATATGGCAACAACACAGAATGTAAATCAAGGAGACGAAAGACTCGAAAACGTAGAAGAAGCATTAAGCAAAACTGAACTTTGGATTGAAAAGAATCAGAAGACTTTATGGATCATTTTGGCAGCCGTAGTGGTCATCGCTTTGGCCATTTGGGGCATTTCGAAACGCAACCAAAAGCGTAACGAAACCGCAAGTTCACAGATTTTCACAGCCCAGCAGTACTTTGAAAACGAGCAGTACGAAAACGCTCTGAACGGCGATGGCAACAACCTCGGTTTCCTTGACATCATCAGCGACTACGGTTCAACAAAGACCGGCAAACTCGCTTCATATTATGCAGGCATCAGCTACATGAAGTTAGGCAACTACGCCGACGCTATCAACTACCTCAAGAAGTTCGACAGCAACGACCAAATCATTGCTCCTATGGCTCTCGGCGCTATCGGCGACTGCTACATGGAACTCGACGACATGAACAACGCTGTCAGCTACTATGGCAAAGCCGCTGCCAAGAACCCTAACGATTTCACCTCGCCAATGTTCCTCCTCAAGGAAGGCATGACCTACGAAATCATGGGCAACTACGCCAAGGCTCTCGAAGTTTACAAGAGCTTAAAGAGCAACTTCCCACTGAGCAATGAAGCTTTCGACATCAACAGAAACATTGCCAACATGGAAGAAAAACTGAAATAAGTTAGACTGTAATCATGATACTTTTTTAAAGCCTGGCTTTCGAGTCGGGCTTTTTTGTTTAAGCAAACCTTAGTAACAATAAAAAATAAGTTGAGACAATTCTAAAACATATCAATTTCGCTTTTATAAACACAAATTCCCATTAATTAAACATGAATTTCCATAAATCGAACTGATATATAGGCGATTAGGATTTTTGATAATTTACGATAATTGACTACGTCGAATCTTCGATTTTGTGTTCAGCGAAGCGTAAAAAAGCTGTTTTCGTTACAAGTTATTCTTTAATTCTCACTAAATTTGCACCATGGAAAAAATAAGAATCGTATATTTCGGTACGCCCGAATTTGCCGCTTCGCAGTTAGAAGCGATTTTGGCAGCAGGATATGAAGTTGCCGCCGTAGTCACCATGCCCGACAAACCTGCCGGAAGAGGGAAAAAAATACAGTTTTCGGATGTCAAGAAAACCGCATTGGAACACAACCTGCCTTTGCTGCAACCCGAAAAACTGAAAAATCCGGAGTTTTTAAAAGCGTTGGAATCCTATCAGGCGAATCTGTTTATCGTGGTGGCATTCAGAATGTTGCCCGAAGCCGTCTGGAAAATGCCAAAATACGGCATCTTCAACCTTCACGCCTCACTCCTGCCCCAATACCGTGGCGCAGCACCCATCAACCACGCCATCATCAATGGTGAAACCGAGACCGGCCTGACCACGTTTTTCCTCAACGAGGAAATCGACAAAGGCGCCGTCATCATGCGCGAGAAAGTCGCCATCCGCCCCGACGAAAATGCCGGTGAACTGCACGACGAGCTGATGCTTTTGGGCAACAAGGTCGTTGTTGAAACCATTCAGAAAATCGAAAAAGGCGAATATCAGACCCAGACACAGGAAGAACTGGCTGGCGACACCTTATTAAAAGACGCCCCGAAAATCTTCAAGGATTTCTGCTATGTGAAATGGGAATCCGACTGCCAGACGGCCTACAACCACATCAGGGGACTGTCGCCCTACCCTGCCGCCCATGCCACGATTTGTTCAGAAAGTAGCGACAGCATTGACCTGAAAATATATGCTTCCGAAATTGAAAGTTGCGAGCCATCAGAATCCATCGGCACAGTTGTCACCGACAACAAGAAATATCTGAAAATTGCCTTGAAAGACGGCTATCTGCATCTGACCATGGTTCAACAAGCCGGTAAAAAAGCCATGCCGATTGCCGATTTCCTTCGTGGCCAACACCTTGATGGAAACTGGAAAATCGTTCCATACTCGACTCTGAATTGATTAAAACTCTGTATAAAACAGGACTTTTTAGAGAAATATTGCATTTTTTTTAGAAAATATGATGTTTTTCGGCAAAAAAAGCTTGGAATATCGAAAAATAAATTACTTTTGCCCCGTAAACGTTAAACCTTTAAACACTTACAAAATGAATAAAGTAGAATTAATCAGCGCAATTGCTGAAAAAGCAGGAATGACAAAAGTAGATGCCAAGAAAGCTCTCGATGCTATGGTCGAAGTTGCAAAGGCCGAATTGAAAAACGATGGCAAGATTACTCTCGTTGGTTTCGGCACATTGGGAGTTTCTGAACGCCCAGGCAGAAAAGGCCACAACCCAAAGACTGGTGAAATCATTGACATCCCAGCTAAGAAAGTGGTTAAATTTAAGCCAGCTACAGACCTCATCTAATCGATTTGCGATGAGCTATTCATAAAAAGGAACTGATTTCAGTTCCTTTTTTTCATTTCTTAGACTTTATGTAGCCCATTTTGTCTATCGACAACACACCTTCGTCAACAAGCAAACGAATGACATCAAGCACTTCCGTATCGGTATTTTCGCTGCACAATTTCACGGCATCTCTCATGTAAAGATTGCCCTCATGCGCCGCAGTGATAATCCTACTGCTCATTTGCTCATAACTCAAGCCTGAACGGCTTGATTTTCCATGCTTCAGGCACACATCGCAACGGCCGCAACGCTTGTTGGTCTTTTCGTTGAAATAACGCAACAATTGCACACTCCGACATTCATCATCATTGTTGACAAACGCAATCACCGCCTTGATGCGTTCTTCAGCATCTTTCTTTCTATCGTGATAGTTTTCCTTTGATAGGTTAAAATGCTTTGTATCAACAAATTCATGCAAGAAAAGAATCTGAGGTTTGTCGTTTCGCGGTGCGTAGGAAAGGAAATGATATTCATCGAGTTTCTTCAGTTGCGAAATCACTTTTTCAAGCGGAAGACCCGTCTTTCTTGCCACGGTTTCCTCGTTGATTTTCACAAAATCAGTCAAGACGCCCGGCAGATTGCGCAGCAGATATTGAATCAAGCCATCATATTGAGCATTAGCAAGTTGAAAGCCATAAATATCATCGCGCGAAGCCTTAATCATCACTTTTGAAGGTTCATCGAAAGCCTCGGAAAGCACGAAAAAGCCTTCCTTTTCAAGGATTTTCATGGTATGGAACACCTCCAGAACCGAGAAACCGTAATGGTTGGCAAAATCGCCAATAATGAAAGGATATGAAATGTTTTCGCCTGCGCCAATCGGAATATTGAAATAATTTCCTAAAGCAGTATAAATCAATTTAATGCGCTCAAGTTCGAGGAAAGATTGCACAAAATCATCCTTGAGTTTCTGAATGTCGGCTGGCGAAACCAAAAGAAAAGCCTCCGACGGCTGCAAATCGCGTCCCGCACGGCCTGCCTCCTGAAAATACGCCTCAATGCTGTCGGGCAAATCCATGTGAATGACCAGACGCACGTCCGGCTTGTCGATGCCCATGCCAAAAGCATTGGTCGCTGCTATGACTTTCACCTTGCCTTTCATCCACAAATCCTGACGCTCGTCGCGCAGTTTTGAATCCAAGCCCGCATGATAGAAAGTCGACGGAATGCCAACGGAATTCAGCCAATCCGAAATGATTTGCGTTTTCTTGCGGTTTCGGACATAAACGATGGCGCTACCCGACTGCATGGCACTCAGTTTACGGAACAAAACGCCATATTTATCCGCTTCATGGACAACATTATAAGTTACATTTTTCCGTTCAAAACTGCTTTGAAAGACATTTTTTTTCTTGAAACCGAGCCGAAACTGAATATCATCGACAACCTTTGCCGTAGCTGTGGCCGTAAGAGCCAGAACAGGTGTTTTCGGAATATATGGCCGAATTTCAGCGATTTTCAGATACGGCGGACGGAAATCATAGCCCCATTGCGAAATGCAGTGCGATTCGTCAACCGCAAGCAGGCAGACTTTCATACGTTTCAAAGCCTCCATAAACTGGTCAGTCTGAAGCCTTTCCGGAGAAACATACAAAAATTTCAAGCGTCCGAAAACCGCCTGATTGTAGGCCAATGCGATTTCATCGGCATGCATTCCCGAATAGATTGCCATGGCAGAAATGCCTTTTTCAACCAAATGAGCGACTTGATCCTTCATCAAGGCAATGAGTGGCGTGATGACAATGCAAATGCCATCCATTGCCATAGCCGGCACCTGAAAGCAAATCGACTTTCCACCGCCCGTTGGCAATAGTGCCAAGGTGTCGCGACCGCCAACCACCGCATCCACAATGTCTTCCTGCATGGGACGGAATGACGGATAGCCCCAGTACTGCTGTAAGACCGCTCTTGTTGTTTCGCTCATTATTGATTTTAAAATTTTGTCAAAAATACGATTTACATTCAAAATGCGACCATTTTTACACAAATAAATAATAAAAAAATTCGCTTCATCTTCCGCCAAAAATCACTACCTTTGCAGCTTCAATTTTTGGAGAAAATAATTTTTACAATATGCAGAGTATTAGAAACATAGCCATCATTGCTCACGTTGACCACGGCAAAACCACTTTGGTTGACAGGATTCTTCACCAGTCGAAACTCTTCAAGGAATCGGAAGAAACGCCCGGTCAGCTCATTCTCGACAACAACGATTTGGAACGCGAACGCGGTATCACCATTCTTTCAAAAAACGTTTCAGTCAGATATAAAGATGTAAAAATCAATATCATAGATACTCCCGGCCACGCTGATTTCGGTGGCGAAGTGGAACGCGTGCTGAACATGGCTGATGGCGTGCTGCTTCTGGTTGATGCTTTTGAAGGCCCAATGCCTCAAACCCGTTTCGTGTTGCAGAAAGCCATCGAATTGGGTCTGAAACCTATCGTTGTCATCAACAAGGTCGACAAGCCGAACTGCCGTCCTGATGAAGTTCAGGAAGCCGTTTTCGACCTCATGTTCAACCTTGGCGCCACCGAAGACCAGTTGGATTTCCCGACCGTCTACGGCTCATCGAAACAAGGCTGGATGTCAGACGATTGGAAGCATGAAACGAGCGATGTTTCACACTTGCTTGATGTCATCATCGACACCATTCCTGAAGCCAAATACGAAGAAGGCACGCCACAAATGCTGATTACCTCTTTGGATTACAGTTCCTACGTTGGCCGTATCGCCGTGGGCCGTCTGAAGCGCGGCACCCTGCAAGCTGGTCAAAACGTTTCACTGGTGAAGCGCGACGGTTCATTGGTGAAATGCACCATCAAGGAACTTTACACTTTTGAAGGTCTTGGCAAGGAACGCACAAAGAATCCGGTCCAAGCCGGCGACATCATCGCTTTAATGGGTCTCGACGACTTTGAAATTGGCGACACCGTTGCCGACTACGAAAATCCTGAAGGCCTCCCGCCTATCAAGGTTGACGAACCTACAATGAGCATGTTGTTCACCATCAACAACTCACCTTTCTTCGGCAAGGAAGGCAAATACGTCACTTCGCGCCACCTTCGTGAAAGACTTTACAAGGAAACCGAGAAGAACCTTGCCCTGAAAGTTGAAGACACCGATTCGCCTGATTCACTGATGGTTTACGGTCGTGGTATTCTGCACCTCAGCATTCTGGTTGAGACCATGCGCCGCGAAGGTTACGAATTCCAGTTGGGCCAGCCTAAGGTCATCATCAAATACATTGACGACGTGAAATGCGAACCAATCGAATGTCTGACGGTTCTCGTTCCTGAAGATTTCTCAGGCCGCGTCATCGAACAAGTCACCACACGCAAGGGCGAAATGACCCAAATGGAGCCAAAGGGCGACCGCATGTGTCTGGATTTCGACATCCCGTCAAGAGGTCTTATCGGTCTGAGAAACACGCTGTTGACCGTTACAGAAGGCGAAGCCATCATTTCACACCGCTTCAAGGATTACGAGCCTTGGAAAGGCGAATTGCCAAGCCGCAACAACGGTGCCTTGATTTCGATGGAAACCGGTCAAGCCATTCCTTACGCCATTTGGAAATTGCAGGACAGAGGCATTTTCTTCGTCAATCCGAATGAAGACGTTTACGCCGGTGAAGTCATTGGCGAGAACACACGCTCAAACGACATTGTATTGAATATCAACAAGGAAAAGCACCTTACCAATGTGCGTGCATCAGGTTCAGATGAAGCCATCCGACTGATTCCGCCTGTCAGATTCTCCTTGGAAGAATACATGGAATACATTCGCGACGACGAGTATCTTGAAGTCACGCCAAAGAGCCTGCGCCTGCGCAAAATCATCCTCGACGAACTGGAACGCAAGAGAGCCAGCCGACACAATGAGGCATAAGATTATTAAGGCTTTATTTTAAGGAAAAATAATTCAAGGAAGTCGGGTGTTTCATCCGACTTTTTTGCGTAATATTGCAAACTTATTGAACACCGCTTGACACATTTGTCGGCAGTCATAGAAATTTTATCGGAAACTATTGATAATCAAAAAGAAAACACCATGTCAAGAATAAGAAGAACACTCATTATCGTTTTCATAGCATTAGGTCTTTCATCATGCGAAGCACTTATCGACCTCGCTGACCAAGCATCTCAGATGTACAATATGGTCAACTGCACGTTTGATTTCAACAACGTCAACAATGTCCAGATGTTAGGCATCAACCTGAACAAAGGCATGACGAAAAACGACCTTAACGTATCGCAGCTCCTCAATCTCACCAACGCATTGATAAGCAAAAGTCTGCCGGTTTCTTTTAATGTGAATCTCGATGTCGACAATCCTAATCCCATAGCCGCTGCCATGTCAAAAATGGATTATATTCTCACTCTTAACGGAAAGCAAGTCGTGAGCACGACGCTCAATGAGGGCGTAAACGTTCCCGCCAATTCCAAAGGCTCGGTTTCAATTCCAATCACCACCGATTTGTTCCAGCTTTTCAGCGGCGAATCGGCGGATGCCATTGTCAATCTGGCATTTAAGTTAGCCGGTGCAAACAGTGAGCCTGTCAATGTCGGCCTAAAAGTGAAGCCTTACATCAAGATTAACAACCAGCAGTTGGCTTATCCGGATTTCATTTCATTAAACAAAACTTTAAAATAACCCCGCAATCATCAGAATTCAAAAATGGCTGAATATTCAGAAAAGCATTTCAGCATCGATGCCGCCGAAGGAGAGAAAATGGACGGTTGCCCATATTCACTCTACGAAGACGGACACGATGTAAAAGATTATATCATTCCTCCCAAAGGCTATAAATTCATTGGTTTCAAATGCGTTATGCTGCCCGAAAACCGCATTTACAACGGCAAACTTGTGGCTCAATATGAGAAAGAACCTTTATCAAATCGAATTAAATCAAACCTGAAATACATTATCGTTGGTGTGGTGGCACTCATCATCATCGGCATTATTATTGCCTTGGTTTCAAAGCCATCCAACAACAAGCCGAAAACACCTAAGAAACAAAAAGTTGAAGAAGTCGCACAATCATCTGAAGCTATTGAAAAACAAGAAAATACCGAAACGAAAACTGTAACCGCCGATAGCATTTCTGAAACTGTAGCCATTCCAGAAGTTACTCCAACAGAAACAGTTGTTTCCAGCACTCCCGACGAAATGTTCAAGCAGGAATTCTGGGGACTGATTCACCAAGGTATGCTCCAAATGGATCCTTACACCGATTTGTACAACAAGTACAAGAGCGAAGGCGTAAGCGGTGAAGAGTTTGAATATCTGAGACTTACAATATTAAAAGACTGGCCTACATTTAAAGATTGGTACGGCAAACTCAGAAAGATTTCCAAGAGCGATTTGGAAAGCCTCAACACCGTCAACGATTTGATTACGAAACTCAACGAACAATAACAAATTCAAAACATAACACAATGATCAACAACAATTTCATCAACCGCCACAATGGTCCTACAGCAGCCGACGCTGAAAAGATGCTGAAGGTCATCGGCGTTGCATCACAGGAACAGCTCATCAGCGAGATTATTTCTCCTGAAATCCGTCTGCCACAAGACCTTAACATTGGTCGCGGCATGAACGAATACGAGTGCATCAGTCATCTGAAAGCCCTCGGTGCCAAGAACAAGCAGTACAGAACCTACATCGGCTTGGGCTACTATAACACCATCACTCCAGGTGTCATCATGCGCAACATCCTTGAAAACCCAGGTTGGTACACCTCATATACTCCTTATCAGGCTGAAGTTTCACAAGGCCGTCTCGAAGCCCTGCTGAACTTCCAGACCGTAATCAGCGACCTCACCGCCATGCCTTTAGCCAACGCTTCCCTCCTCGACGAAGGTACGGCAGCAGCCGAAGCCATGCTGATGTTCTGGCACGCCCGCAGCCGCGCTCAAGTGAAGGCTGGCGTGAAGAAATTTTTCGTTGCCAACGACGTGTTCCCACAGACCATCGAAGTCATCAAGACTCGTGCTCATTTCATTGGCATTGAAGTCGTTGTCGACGACCTCAACAACTTCACTTGCGGTGAAGATTTCTTCGGCATCCTGATTCAGTGCCCTAACCAGTTCGGTGAAATCGTTGACAACCGCGCCAAAGTTGCCGACTGGAAAGCCAAAGGCATGCAAGTTGCCGTTGCCGCCGACCTGCTCAGCTTGACCCTCATCACCCCTCCAGGCGAATGGGGTGCAGACGTGGTCCTCGGTTCCAACCAGCGTTTCGGTCTGCCAATGGGCTTTGGCGGTCCTCATGCCGGTTACTTTGCCACCACAGAAGATTACAAGCGCGAAATGCCAGGCCGTATCATCGGTATCTCAAAGGATGCCCTCGGCAATCCGGCTTACCGTCTCGCCTTGCAAACCCGCGAACAGCATATCAAGCGCGAAAAAGCCACATCAAACATCTGCACAGCACAGGCTCTGCTAGCCATCATGTCAGGCTTCTATGCCGTTTACCACGGCCCGGACGGACTGAAGGAAATCGCCCAGCACATCAACTGCCTTGCTTGCAAGCTCACCAGCGAAATGGAGAAATACGGTGTCAAGCAACTCAACAAGAACTTCTTCGACACCTTGTTGTTCGAAATGCCTGAAGGCGTTTGCACTTGCAAAGTCAACGAAATCGCCTTGCAGCACAAGATGAACTTCCGCATCATCGACAAGCAGCATTTCGGCATCAGCATCGACGAAACCACCGCTAAGGAAGACATCAACGAAATCGTTGCCGTGGTTTGCGAAGCCATGAACGTGAAGCATGAAGACCTCGTTTGCGACGGTTCATGCAAGAGCATGTGCGGCATTCAGGAAGGTATGCGCCGTACATCAGCCTACCTGCAAGCTCCTTTGTTCTTCAACTACCGCAGCGAGACCGACATGATGCGTTACATGAAGAAACTGGAAAACCGCGACCTCAGCCTCAACCGCTGCATGATTCCGCTCGGCTCATGCACCATGAAACTGAATCCTGCCACATCAATGTACGCCCTCAGCTGGCCTGAATTCGGCAACATTCACCCATTCGTTCCTACTGACCAAGTGGAAGGTTATCTCGAACTCATCGACGAAATGACCAAAGACCTTTGCGAAATCACTGGTTTCAAGGGCATGAGCTTCATGCCTAACTCAGGTGCAAGCGGCGAATATGCAGGTCTGCTCACCATCCGCCGTTATCAGGAAGCCAACGGTGAAGGTCATCGTCACATCTGCCTGATTCCTGCTTCGGCACACGGCACCAACCCTGCTTCGGCTGCTATGGCTGGTATGCAAGTCGTGGTGGTTGCTTGCGACGAACACGGTAACATCAACCTTGAAGACGCTAAGGCCAAGGCTGAACAATATAAGGATGAACTGGCTGCCTTCATGGTAACCTATCCATCAACCCACGGCATTTATGAAGATGGCATCCGTACACTCGTGAAGATCGTTCACGACAATGGCGGTCAAGTCTACATGGACGGTGCCAACATGAACGCTCAGGTCGGTCTGACCAGCCCAGGTTTCATTGGCGCTGATGTCTGCCACCTCAACCTGCACAAGACCTTTGCCATTCCTCACGGCGGTGGCGGTCCTGGCGTTGGTCCTATCGGTGTGGCCGAACACCTCAAGCCATATCTGCCATCACACATCCTGTTCCCAACCGGCGGCGAAAAGCAGATGGGCGCAGTTTCAGCTGGTCCTTTCGGAAGTGCCCAGATTCTCACCATCACCTACTGCTACCTCAAGATGTTGGGCGGCGAAGGTCTGAAGAAAGCTACCATGGGTGCCAT
>JAGHSL010000144.1 GCA_018065885.1 Candidatus Limimorpha equi | reverse complement strand
TTTCGTTGTAACCGGCCAAATTGATTTTCTTGCACGAAGCGAAAATGGTTAAAAGACAGAATGTTAATAGTGTCGCTTTTTTCATTTTGTTGATGATTGTTCGATATTTTATCGTTGCAAAATTACTATTGTTTTAATGATTGAACTTGTAAAATATGGACATTTTCTTGTGGTTTGGCAAAATAGCCTACTTTTCCTTTATTTTTGTAACCGAATTTCAAATCAAATGATTGACGATGCGATAAAAATCAGGATAGTTGCTCCCGCTGTTGCACTCAGGAATTTCATCAAAACATATTGGGTGTTAAGCAGTTACGATGGTTTGCAACATGTACAGCACATTGTTCCGAATGGCTGTGCGGGCATCATTTTTTATCGTTTGGGTGTTGTCTCGATGAGCGGTGCCGGCGAAGCCAATGCAGCATTGGCAGGCACAACCATGAAGCCGATTGAAATCCTGAGAAAAGGTCAAGCCGAGATGATTGGCGTGCAATTCAGCGAGTTCGGTTTGCGCGTGCTTTTGGGGTTTCCAGCCGATGAAGTTTATCAAAAGGTGAGCCGATTTGATGCTTTCAGCGACAAAGGCCTGATGGAATTGGAAGACCGAATCATGACGGCAGCCAATGTGCCGCAATGTTTTGCATTGCTTGATTCTTTTTTCCTGAAACAGCTTGCAAAAACCAAAATGAATCAATTCAACTTACAGAGAATCAATTCAGTATTGAAAAACATCAAGGCTTGTCCAGAATCATTCAACATGAAAGACTATGCTTCGGCAGCTTGTGTAAGTCCACGGCAATTAACAAGAATTTTTGAAGAATATGTCGGCATTTCGCCAAACGATTTGTTCCGCCTTTACCGTTGCAATTCGGCCATAGCAAAAATCCGAAAAGTCAAGGAATCGGGCTATAAGTTGACGGAAATCGCCTACGAATGCGGTTATTACGACTTGTCGCACATGAACGCGGAATTCCGTTCCATTTGCGGCGCAACGCCGAAAAACATTTTGCTGAGTTCGCAAACCGAGCGCGGCAACTATTCCTGGGGCTTGGAACGCGAGTAACGGCTAACCCAACAAAGCATGAAATTGCGGCATGTAAACACCCGCATTGCGCTCAATGAGCAAGGTTTTCAATCCGGAATAAGGACGAATCATTTCCGTAACTTCTTTAAGATTAGCATTTTCGCCAAAGTATTCCTTGACAAAATATTTCCAGAATTCGTTAGCACTTGCCAGTTCCATGTGGAAGTTTTCGCGCACGAAATCCTCGTCATCATAACGGCAGGTCAAAAGCACTTGGCCGAGGTCGAAATACGGATGGCCGTAAGCGAAATCGCCGAGGTCGATGAAATATTTCTTGTTGCCAGACATGATGGCATTGCCAAAGTGCAGGTCACCATGCAAAGCGGTGTCGGTGTCTGGAATGGTTGCTATGAAATCTTTTACCCATTGGCGTTCGTTTTCAGTGAAATACGGATTGTTTTCCAACATTTCGAGGTTCACTTCCTTCATGTTTGGGAATTGCGTTTTGTCGATATGTGTAGCATGTAGTTTCAGACACATTTGGGCAAATTCGCGGGCGTATTTTTCCACACGATGTGGTTCCTCACCGATGGCGCGGGCAAAGGATTTCTTTCCTGCAATGCGTTGAAAGCGAATACCGTAGCGTCCATTTCCATCAGTGATGAAATCGCCGGGCTTGGGGGTTGGAAGACCTATGTCATAAACTTTTTGGGCCAGAATCAATTCGTTTTCAACGATTTCGTAAGGCGCAGAGGCGAAATAAAGTTTCATCATGGCATCGGGATCGGCTTTGTGGTAAAAGCTTTCGCCATTGGCGCCTTCGCCGGAATGGATGTAATCGTTTAAGTCTATAAGTTTTGGTGTCATATTATAATCGTTTTATTAATAATTTTTTTGTTTTCTGCAAGTCGCTGCAAGTCAAGACTGGAATCAATTTTTCAATTTCTTCAACGCTTTTGTCCCACCATTTTAGTTTTAAAAGCATGTCAATCAGTTCGTTGTCGAAGCGTTTGCAGATTTCCTTTGCGGGATTGCCTGCCACAATCGTGTAAGGCGCGACATCGCTTCCGACTACACTGTTCAGCCCGATGATGGCACCGTCGCCAATATGAATGCCAGGCAATATCGTTGCATTTTGCCCGATCCAGACATCGTTGCCAATAATGGTGTCGCCTTTGAGGGGCATTTCGCTCATCGGGGGCGTTTGCTGGTTCCAGCCATCGAAAATGTAAAACGGGAAGGTCGTTGCGGCATTCATCTGATGGTTGCAACCGTTCATCACGAACTCAACGCCGCTGGCTATCTGGCAGAATTTGCCGATAATCAGTTTGTCGCCGTTGAAACCGTAATGGTGCGTGACGTGTTTTTCAAAATCCACATCGGCAAAATAACTGAAATCGCCGACTATGATATTCGGATTCTTGATGGTCGGCTTGATGTAAGTCAAAGTGTCGATTCCCGAAATCGGAAAGATTTTGTCAGGGTCTGGTTGGATTCCGTTTTTCATATTAAAAGATTGTTAATCAGCGTTTTCATCAGGTTCAACATGAATTGCAATCAATGTGCCGACTCCATATTCCTGGCGCAAGGCCGCTTCAATTTTCACGGTAATGTCGTGTGCTTCGGCAACGGTCATCATCGGGTCGAGGACAACGTGCGCATCAATAATGTAGTTTTGTCCGTTGCGGCAAGTCCGCAAATCGTGGACGTTTTCGACCTTTTCAACGGATTGGATGATACTCATGATTTGGCTTTCGATTTCATCGGACAGAGAGGCATCGGTCAGTTCGTTCAAGGCGGGAATCGAAATCTTAACGGCCACCACAATGATGACGATGCTGATGATGCAGCCGACAATCGGGTCGAGGACGGTCCATTTGCCGCCCAGCAAAATGGCACCGCCAATACCGACGAGCGAACCGACCGACGACAACGCATCGGAGCGGTGATGCCATGCGTTGGCTATCACGGCCTGACTGTCGACGGCTTTGCCGACACGCGCCGTCCATTGGTAAAGGATTTCCTTCACGGCGATGGAGATGACGGCGGCCCAAAGGGCTATCATGCTTGGCTTTTCGATGGTGCCGCCACCAATGACAAAGCGTATGCTTTCGATGCCTTTCGACATCAAGCCGACACCTACGACCAAGAGCAAAAGGCTGACTACCAGCGTGGCCAATGTCTCGAATTTTCCGTGGCCGTAGTCGTGGCTTTTGTCCTTGCCTTTCGACGAAATCTTCACCATGACCAAGACCACGGCATCGCTGATGAGGTCGGTCAGCGAATGGACGGCATCGGCGGTCATGGCGGCACTTTTGCCGAAAATGCCGGCAAGGAATTTCACCAAAGTCAACAGTAGGTTGGCAATGGCACCCCAAAGGGTGATGCGCGTTATGCGTTGGTTGCGGGATTTTTCCATTTTTGTCATTTATTTTTATGCCAATCTCTTCAGTAATTCCACTGTCACCTTCCAAATGTTGTCGGCGGTGTCGAGGTTGACGCGCTCGGAAGTGGAGTGCGGTTCGATGATGAGCGGGCCGATGGAGGCGATTTCCACACCTGGGTATTTCTGCACATAATAGGCGGCTTCAAGGACAAAGTGCATGGCGACTTTCTTCGGTTCAAAGCCAAGCACATCCTTGAAAGTCTGGCAGGTAAGTGCCAACAGCGGCGAGTCGGGGCGCTCCACCCAAGCGGGCGTGTCCATCAGGAGTTGGATGTTTGTTGCGCCGTGTTTCTTGAAAGTTTCCGAAATGCCCTGCCCAAGTTTGCGCATCTCCTCATTGCTGAAACTGCGAGAGTGGCACGAAATGGTCACCTCGTTAATTTCGGTGCAGATGCGGCCTGCGTTGTTGCTCGTCATCACGGTGCCAGGCATGTCTTCGCGCATGGCAATCATGCCGACAGGCAGTTCCTCAACGGCTTGCATGATGTCGCCGGCATTGCACAAATACTGTTTGCGGAGCTCAGCTTCTTCGCAGCGCATATTGATGGCGGCATCGGTTTGCGCATATTTCTTTTGCAGCATGGCATTGCATTCCGCAGCGGCATTTGCCAAGGCATTTCCGTTTTCGGGTTTTATGGCAAGCACGACCTCGGCCACCGAAGAAATGGAGGCATTCGCCGTGCCGCCATTGATGGCGCAAATCAACATATCATTATCAGCCAAACCGTTGATGAAATGACAGATTTCCTTGTTGGCGTGGCAACGGCCTTTGTTGATGTCGACACCTGAATGACCACCCAAACCGCCATCCATCACGATGCGACGAAAGACATAACCTTTGGGAACGGGCTTCCAATCAGCCTCGAAATGAGCGATTTGCAGATAAGCGCCAGCGGCACCCACTGTGATTTCATTGTAGGCTTCCGAATCAAGGTTGATGACTTTGCGGCCACGGATGAAATCGGTGCTGAGGGCCTCGGCGCCGCTCATGCCGTCTTCCTCATTGGTGGTGGTCAGCACTTCCAACGGGCCGTGGACGATGCTGTCGTCCGCCAAAATAGCCAAGGCCATGGAAAGGCCCATGCCGTTGTCGGCGCCAAGCGAAGTGCCTTCGGCTTTCATCCAGCGGCTTTCCGTTCCGTCAGGATTTTTGACGATTTCGATATAAGGTCTGATTTCATCATTGAGCGGGTCAAATGGATGACCGTCACGCAGATAGCCGTCTTTTGCCACACAAACCATGTCCATGTGATTGAGGATCACGACGGGTTCGGCATTTTCGTGGCCAGGCGTGGCATCCTTTTCAATCACGACACAATTCTGCGCATCGCGGCGGTAACGCAAACCGTGACTTTCGGCAAAATTGCAGAGGTAATCGGCCACGCGCTCTTCGTGATGTGATGGTCGTGGCGTGTTGTTCAGCTGATGAAAAATATCGTAAAACGTTTCGTTGTTCATAATTGAATTGTTTTTAATGTGTTGACTTGCAAAGATAATATTAATGATTGATTAAGGAGATATTGTTCATGGAATTGATGTTTTTTCCAATTTCATCACCCTGATTTTCTTTTGCTTGCCCCAAAAAAGATTAGAACATTCATTAAATGAAGAATTTTCTGAAATTCCGCAGTCCGTTTGTTGCCGACATATATTGATATTGATTTGGACAAATTTCAAATTTGATTTGAAATTTGTCCATAAAGTGTCAATTTATTGAAAATCAACTGTTTTTATCTTTTCAAAGTCCGCAAATATTCCTTTTGTTCACCGCTAATCCGATAGCTTTCACAGGCTTTCTGAATGGTCTTGTTATGCACACAAGGCGACATTTTCCGCTGTTCGATGTAAACGACCGTTTCGTCCCATTGCTTGGCCAAGGCCGTGGCAAAAAACCACGCAATCATCATGTTGACGTAATATTCCTCGCTGCGCACGGCGGCTGGAATTTCCAGATATTCAGCCTTGAAATCATCGTCCAAGTAATGGCTCATCAGCATTTCGATACCGAAACGGATGGTGTAGGTTTTTTCGGAAGTCGTCCATTCGCGGATTTTTTCCATCAGTTCGGTTTTATGTTTCTTGAAAACCTTCGGCGACATGATGTCGCACACAGCCCAGTTGTCGACAAAAGGCAGAAATCGGTCGGTTTCCTTGATGCACTTCTTATAGTCCTTGATTTCGGAAATCAAAAGCCCGTGGAGCATGTTCTCGTCGTAATACTGATGCGGCAAGTCGTGGATAAACTGCTCGTGTTCAGGGTCTTTGATATATTCCTTTGCCACTTTGCGCACATTCGGCACACGCACGCCGATGAATCTGTCCGCCGGAATTGTCGGTGTCAGTTTCGCCTGAAATGCGGCATATTCCTTGTCTTGCAATTCAAAAAGTCGAGTTTGAATGTTCATCTTATGATTTGTTTTCGATTTAAAATTAGCGGCAAAATTAGAATTGTATTTTAATTCTACCAAAAAAATTGAAATCAAGAAGACACCATCGACACACAAA
>JAGHSL010000119.1 GCA_018065885.1 Candidatus Limimorpha equi | reverse complement strand
CGTCAAGATCGAAGATGCCATCGTTTGTTATTGAAATTTGTGCGGTGGCATTAATCGAAATTGCGATGATGATTGATAAGAATAAAACTGCCTTTTTCATTATTATTTGTATTTAAATTGTTCAACTTTAATTCATTTGGTTTCCGAGGCTGCGAGGTCTCGAGGTCTCGTGACCCCGAAGCCTCGCGTCTCGTATTCCATTTATTTAACAACAATTTTCTGTGTCATACCGTTGAGGTTGATGATATACAGACCGGCCTTCAGGTTCAAAGCCTTGTTGTAGCTGCCGCTGACGGTTTCGGTGCTGATGATGCGACCGATTTCATCGACGATTTGCAAGGTTGCTTCGCCTTCGATGTTGTCGATAACCAAGTTGCCATTGCTCATGTAAGCGAAGTCTACTGAGCTTGTCGAAGCGTTTTCTTCAACGCCGGTCATGCTGAATACGAGTTTGAAACGTGAAGCATAGTCTGAAGTCTTGGCCTCGAAGGTGTAGCTTGCTGAGCCTGTCGAAGCAAGCAGGTCGACATCCATGCCGGTCTTATTATCAATAAGGTGTAAGTATTCGGCATCGACGTTCTCGGTGTTCACCGTGATGGTGTAGCTGCCGTTCTTTTCAGCCTTGAAGTTGACAGGCATTTCGCCTTCGGCGGCGTTGGCCATGACGACAGCGTAGTCCTTACCGTTTTGTGGGATGTAGAGGCGAGTGCTGTTTTCGTTCAGGTAGAACTTGTTCATGCCACGGCCTTCGCCGAAACGTATGCGTGCGTTGTCGATGACGGAACCGCGATTCTGCGAAACGCTGACGTCGATACGGTTGTTCTGCTGAGTAAATTCGTTTCTGCTGAAGGTGATCTGTTGATTAGCACCAGTAGCCTGAACCAGGATAGCATCGCAAGGTCTGATGACATCGCCATTGACGAAGCCGCTGCCTTCTTCATTGAGAACCATATAGTTCATGTTGACGTAGGCGTTGCAAGTGAAAGGGTTGCCGACAAGGTTGAAGCCATTCAATGCGTCGAGACCTTCTGTGTAGCTCAGGTCGAAGCTCTTGTCAACATTGTTTGGTGGCAAGGTGCCTATCATGGATACTCTGATGTACGTTGCTTCTTCAGGAACGCCATAGATGAAACCTTGGCCTAAAGTTGCTGGAGCGATAGTTTCGTTAATTATGTTCCAATAATGGGTTGCTTCGTTGTATGAATAAATCTCTTGCGAGGAACCGATCCACAATCCACCAAGCATATTAATCCCAAGAGGGCATGCAATCGTATTCCAATCAGCTCTGCCGCTTCCAGAATTGTATTTGTGTTCGATGTCCTTTACAATAGTACCGGTTGGTGAGCCTACGTTGTGAACCAATTGTGATGCATGGCCTAAACAAAGCGGAACCGAAGGAGTAGCGGTAACACCTACTTCGACGATGCCCTGGATTTCTTCGTCAGTAGGTGTGGGTGCGTTAACGTCGACAATGAAACCTCCAGTAACTTCTAATCTGACATAGTCGTTTACAATTAATCCTTTGGTTATGTCAAGATCTTCAACGGTGGTGTTGCTGAAGATTTCAGGAGGGAATGGGTTGTCGTTCTTGTAAAGATAGACAGGGCTTTGATTGTTTTCTTCATCATAGCATGAGAACAAATCGCTGCCTGAATTATACTGCATGGTGTTGCGAGAGTTGGTTCCTAGTGCAACGATGTTGGCTTCACCTTCACCGTTTTCGACAAATGTGATGGACCATTTGCCGTTATCGTCTAATGTTCCTTGTGTTTTTAAGTAGTTGCTTGAACTGCTGGCGGCATAGAGGAAACCTTTTGATCCATCAGCCTTGTCGTAGAAGGTGTAATGGTTGGTTGGGTCGCCGCTAAGGAAGAACTCGTGTGCTGCGTCTGTTGGTGTGACGGTTGCTGTCGTTTCTGTAGCGTTAATTTCCACAGCGTCTCTGTTGTTGGACTTTTGAGAAGCCATGCTGTAGTAAGTGCCGTCCTTAACACCAACGATGAGGTAAGGATAACCAGGGGTCAGTTGGTCGATGCTGGTGATTCTGGTGTAGGTCTGAATCACTGCGAAACTAGCATTTACAATGATGTTGAAGGTAGGCATGGTGAATTCGTAATATTCGGTTTCTTCATTGTAGTTGATGTCAATATCATCAACATCATAATAATCTTCTGTCCAAATGTTGAATTCAACAAGAGCATAGCCCTCTTCTGGGGTTGCCGTCAGTTGCACAGTTTCGCCTTCAGCATATCGGCTTTTGTCAGCGGTGACGCTTCCGTGTCTGATGTAATCGTAAATTGTTACAGTGTGTATTTCAGCTACTACGAAGGTGGCCGAAACGGTGACATTGTATGCTGGCATTGTGAAAGTGTTCCCGTCGAGGTCTACGATGCCTGTGACATCAGTGCCATCTTCGGTCTTGGAAATGGTATAGTGATCCAATACATAGCCATCATTTGGAGTTGGTACGATTGTGATGGTGCGTCCTGCAATTGCCGAAGTCGGACTGACTGAAGAAATTGAACCATTTTCAATGCCTTGGGCGATGCTGACCGTGTAAGCTGTTTCGGCTTTAGCTATGGAAATAGGACCGACACCGACATTTGAGCCTCTTGTGAAGTACAATCTGACATATCTGTAAGAAGCGTCTATAGCGTTGAGGGTTTCCAAGTTGACGATGTCATTTTGTTCCCCAGAAATACTAAGTGTTTCAGTGCTCGTGAATTCTTCACCGTCAGCAGAACCTTGAATGGTTATTGAAGATGCTGTGGCGCCGCCAATCATTTTTACGCCAATGGTAATGGTGCCGATGGCTTCGTTGGTCTTGAATTGGATGTAGTCGCCAGTGTTGTCGAATTTGATACGATAGGGAGCGTGTAATTCCGCATAATCAGAACCTAATCCATTTGAGGTAACGCCATCCAATGCCAGTAAACCACTTTTTCCTCCACCTGCCCAATTGAATGGCAATGTAGCATAATCGACAGCGAATTTTTTCTGTGTCACAGAGACAACTTTATCAGTTGCTCCCGTATATTTCAACGTAATAGTGGCAGTGCGAGCCGCGCCTGTGTTGACAGCGGCATCGAAAGTGACTTGGCTGTTTTCAGCATCAACGGCAAGGTTGCTAATCCAATCGCCTGTGGTAATTTCTGCGGTAAGGTTTTGACCTTCAATAGGATTTGCGATTGTGTATTCAATCGTGCCTGAAGTGGCATCTTGTTCGATTGTTACGTTGTCGGCATTGATTGTTGGAACAGGTTTTCCAGTCTGATTTACAGTGACAACCACTTCTTCGGCACCTTCGTAGGAAAGTGTGATTTCGGCAGAGCGGGAATCGTAGCTGTCGTTGGCTGTTGTGCTGAAAGTGACGCTTTCGTCGCCCGCAGCAAGGCCGGTAATCCATGTGATGCCTTCTTCAAGGCTGGCTTCAAGTTCAACGCCATCAACTGGGTTGGAAATTGTGTATGAAATTGAACCTGATGTTTCATTGTAGGCCAAATTCACTTCGTCATCAGCGTTGATTGCTGGGTCGGTGGAAGGAGTACCAAGGTATGTGGTTTCAATATTCCAAATGCGAACCGCTCCACTTGCGGTGATATAACCGGTATTGAGATTAAGGGAAGATGCATCAATTGTAACAGACGAAGCACCAGTTCCTGATACTACGCCAGTTCCAGCTGATGAAGTTAAATTACTATTGCTGAAGTATAATGTAGCCGCATTTTCACCTCCGGTCATTGGTTTGGAGGTGCTGGAGACTGTCATAGTTATACTTTGAATTGCTCCAGAAAATTCAGGCAACTGAATGTAATATGCTGTATTAGAAGCATATTTTTTTATTTGCAAAAAATGATAGCTGCTGGTGGCATTGCTGTGTTGGTTTTTAATTGCATAGGCATAATAATCAAAATCATTGCCATCGGTTAGATGCCAAATAGTATACCCACTGCTGGCATCACCTGCAGCAACAATGTCTGCGTTTGTGAGAGTGGTCGTAAGAGTTTCTCTCGTTTGTCCCCATCCGGGGCCGCTAATCAGCGCAAAGAGCGCCAAAATAAAAAATGTAAATTTACGTGTCATAATACTG
>JAGHSL010000427.1 GCA_018065885.1 Candidatus Limimorpha equi | reverse complement strand
CCAACCGTACGGTTGCCGAAACCTTCGGCGGCAAGCAAAGCAAGTGGAAAAACCATACCTTTGTCTTCCGTGTCCACGACGAGCCGAATCCTGATAAACTGAATAAGTTCATCCTCTTGATTTCGCGCTTAGGCTATTCGATGGACATCAGCACGCGCTCGAAACTGGTCAGTTCCTACAACAAACTGTTTAAGGATGTCGAAGGCAAGGGCGAAAAGAATCTGGTGGAACAGGTGGCTGTCCGCACTATGGCAAAGGCCGTCTATACTACCGACAACATCGGTCACTATGGCTTGGCATTCGACTACTACACGCATTTCACTTCGCCTATCCGCCGTTATCCCGACCTGATGGTTCACCGCCTGATTGAGCGTTATCTGATTGACGGTCAGCCTTCTGCCGACAAGAAGAAATATGAGGAAATGTGCCTGCACTCAAGCGACATGGAAAAACAGGCCGAAGAAATGGAACGCCAGTCGGTGAAATTCAAGCAGGCAGAATACTTGCAGGATAAGATTGGCCAAGTGTTCGATGGCTTGGTTTCAGGCGTGAGCAAATGGGGCGTTTATGTCGAACTGAAAGGCAACAAGTGCGAGGGCATGGTGCGTTACGAGGATTTGCCCGGCGACTATTATTTCCTCGACGAAGACAATTTCCGCGTCATCGGCGAAGACACCGGCAAGGTCATTCAGTTAGGCGACGAAGTGAAGGTCAGAATCAAGGCCGTCGATTTGTTCAAGCGCCAGATGGACTTTGTGATTCTGGATGAAAATAACGGCAAGAAAAAAGACAGGAGAAGACGGTGAGCCTTTTGTAAACAATAACTTTAGTACGATAAAATAATAAGTTGAGACAATTCTAACACCTATCAATATCGTTTTTTATAAACACGAATTCCCACAAATTAAACATGAATTTTCATAAATTAATCTGATATATAGACGATTATAATTTTCGATAATTCACGTTTCATTTACGACGATTTGCGTTTAGCGAAGCAAAAAACCAGTTGTTTTCGTTACAGGTTGTTTTTTAATTCTCACTTAATTGGCGTTTTCTCATACCATCATTCCTTCACGAATTTTCCACTCACAATCTCTTTTTCAGCGTTGTAGATTTGATAGGTATAAATGCCGGATGGCAAAGATGACACGCCCAAAGTGAGCACATTACCCTCGCCACGGATGATGCGGCTCATGACCAAGCGCCCCATGGCATCGCTGATGCTGATGCGATGTTCCTTGCCTGTCGGCAGACCTGAAATGTCGAAATGAATTTCATCGCTGGCGGGATTGGGAAAGACCGTTGCCTTGATTTGTTCTTTCGGCACATCCTTCACTGAACATGGAATGGGGTTGAAGTCCTCGCGGGAATACTTGCGGACATACATGTAATCTTTATACTTTCTTCCAACTATTATGCAACTGCCATCATCCGTATGAAGAACTACATGAGGCCATGCACCAATCAAATCGGAAAGCACGATGCTCCCTAACAATTCCATATCACGGTTGATAAGATAAAGTTGACCAAAATGCGGGGCTGCCCAATTCCCCACACAACATGCGGAAGTGACATAGATAGTACTGTCATTGGCAGCCGATACCATTGGGGAATTTATGCCATAGTACAGAGTATCAGGCTGGTCAATCATCAGTCTTTGTACAATGTTGCCTTCCAAATCAACCTTAGTCATCAATAGATGCGGCTTGTTGATGTCGTGAACACTTTGTGAACCGGCAACAAACAGATGCTGATTGTCGAACTGATAACCCGAATAATAGCTGTCGCATTGAAAAAGAAATTCATTATCCTCGAACATGATTCTGGAATAATCGGTCATGTTGAAATCGTAATCAAAGAACATGATAGAAGGATTTGAAATCCATCCATCGCCAATAGCGACAAAGCTGCTGTCATCATCCAATTTCCTCATATCATAAACAATAAGTCTAAAAAACGCATCGGAAATCGACTTGGTGTAATGATTGTGTAGCAATTCACCATTGCGATTGAACCTCCAGAACGAGGCAATGGTCGGGTGTGAGTAAACGGATTCGTCCCAAACGACGGGTACGGTTGCAATAACCGTACCGTCGTTATCGACTAATAAACGCCCATGTGGTTCGTGGATGTAACATTCTTGGTCAACTGGATACCTGTGGTCGGAAAGCACTTCCAGTTCCTTGTTCATTGTGACAATACGAATTTGATGCACATTTAACACTGTATCAATGGAGTACCCTAATACAATCATAGTATCGTCATCTAAATACTTAACATCAAGGAAACCTGTCTTTTCCCCTTCAATGCCAAATATTTGTTCAAAATGCACTCCTTCGTTATTGATGGACAAAACGCTAGCAATGTCACCTATACTGTAGGCAGCAAAAGTAGCTTGGCCTTGTTCATTAATTGCTCCTCCCATTGGATACAAATCTCTATCTGGCGTAGCCATAAGAATCTCCCATTGCTGGGCAAAAAGAGAGAAACTTCCAAAAAGTAATAACGCAATTGCAACAAATCGTTTCATGGCTCAAATGTTTTTAATTGGGGCAAATATAGTGAATTTTGGAAAAAGCAAGAATTTAGGCGGAGGTTTTTTCGTCCAGCCAGCGTTTCAAGAGGAAAGTGCAGAAATAAGGGAAAGTGTAGAAACTGCCGTTGAAGCCGACAT
>JAGHSL010000164.1 GCA_018065885.1 Candidatus Limimorpha equi | reverse complement strand
TCCGAAATGCCATTGTTCCAATCCAATTTCGAGAAATCGCCCGTTTCGAAATCCTCGACCAAAGCCGAATTGCTTTTCGCCCAGTTGACCTTCACCATCGAATTGGCAAAAGGCCGCGCCATGACATACTGAACTGGACTATACAACTCATGCAAAACGAAATCGATATGGTCAATCAACAAAGAATCAACCACTACAATTGAATCAGGAAACATACAATCAGCATAACCATTTGCTGACGCAACTACCTGATAAACACCAACATTCATCGCACCATAAAAACAGCCTGTCGAATCGGAAAGAAAACTACATGAGACTGTATCGCCTTGAAAATCAACTCCATTGAATATCACAGCAGCATTTACAATAGGTGTAGAGCCATCCTGTTCTACCACCGAACCAGTCACCGTTCCGTCAGCAAAAGCATGGGAACCAATAACAAGTTGAAACACAACGGCAAACAACAATGACAACCTATTTTTCATACCATCTATTTTACAAACCTAACACAAGTTTCCGAACCATCATTTTGCAAATGCAGGACAAAAATTCCCTTCGGCAAATCACTGACTGACAGCATAATATTTCCGGAAGCATCAGAAAAACACGTTTCCAAAACAAGGATTTCGCCTAAAATATTCACAACCATCAACTGATATTTTTCCGCTTTCACCAAACCCGAAACCATCAATTCATCAGCGGCAGGATTGGGAAAAACCGAAACCGATTTCAAATCATTTTGATTTCCACGGTGCATAGCGACGCTGCCTTCACGATTGACAAACAAATGCAAATCAGTTATTTGAGACTCATCGGGAGAAATGGTAACCGCTTCGCAAAGCCCTCGGCCATAACGCGGCAAATCGGCCATGACATAATAAGAACCAAACAACAGATTGCGCAGCGAGAAACGTCCACGTTCATCGGTAATGGTAAAGCCCAGAACACGCTCCTTCGTGGAATTGAGCAAAGTAATGCAGGCATTTGACAAGCCATCAACACAAAAAGAAGCAGCAGTGCCATCGCGCAGCCACGACTGACAATAGAAATCACCAGCCTTGAAATCCATTTCCGGATAATCGAAGACACCGCTAATCAAGCCATTACCCGAAGAAAACGCTGTCTGTATCTCAGGCAATTTGATGTCAACGTCATACACATTGCCATTCACCTTTATCAAATTCGATTCGTTCCATAGCAAATCATTCAAATAATACGAACCGCCACAACTCAAGTCCAAGGTATCAGGAAAAGCATAAACGGTGTAGGTATCGGCCAGCAAAGTGCCAAATTCGAACTCACCATTTTCACCAGAAACTGTTCTGTAAAATCCTGATACAAAATCATTTTCATCGCCGACTGCGACTGCCAGAACCTGTGCATTCGGATAAGGCAAATCTCCGCGCCAAACTCTTCCTGACAAGGCAAATTCCTCATACAATTCATAGACAACCGTATCGGAAACATGCCCGCAATACGACCAGGCATCAAGCGCAAGTTTCACTTTTCTATGTTGCATATCAATCTCACCAGGATAATAAACCGAATGTAAATCAGCAGGATTAATGAAGAAGCCATCGCCACAAGTCTTCCAGCAAATCGAATCATAGTGCTGGGCATCAGCATCATCGAGCAGAATAGGCCTGTCAACTCCCGAATAGGAATCAGCACCCGCATAGACCATAAGCTGCCCAAACAGCCGCAATTTCATCGAAGCAATCTTCACATCATCGCCCGATGTAACGCGGATGGAAAGGATTAACTCGCCCGCTTCATAATCTTCGGCAGAGGGAAAGTATGTTGTCGTAAGTGCCAATGGATCAGAGAAATTTCCCGTTCCGGATGTGCGCCAAAGAAAACTATTATAGGAATAAGGAATGCTGGCTTCTCTAATCGTAAAGCCACTTGACGGAGCGCACATCGTGGCATCTTCGCCCGCGTATGGATAAAAATCAGCGAAAGCGTAGGCACTTCTGCCTACCGCCATGAAACCATTTACGTCGCATGTCCTATCGCAAGCCACAACGGCAACATTTTCAGCCAAATAAGTCGGCAAAATATAGGAATTTCCATAAACAGGTTCGCTGTGATGAATGAACTTGTAGAAATCGAAATCGCCATAATACAAAATGTAATGACTGAAATCGGACTCTGGATTTTCATCCCACGAAATCTTCCAATTGCCATTAATAAACTGCTTCTTCACATGTGCCGGAGGTGAAATAGGAGCCGTCGTATCACATTCCAGCAAAAAGTCATCATACACAATTTCACCAAGTTCCGGATTATCATGCTGGTCAAAAACACATCTTCCTATTTCTTGATTCAAAGTCCGATGCCAATAGTTTTTCTCCATATTGACCGTATTTGCCGAATTGTTTTCAAACAGCACGACATTTTCGTGATGGAGGAAATTGTTGAAGTGCCATTCATTGCCCGTCGAAGTGAACGATGCCAAAGTGGAATTCATTTCGCTGAAAACATTGCCCGAAAAACAAGTCGTTCCATTCGGTCGCAAATCCGTTATGGTCTGTCCATTGTCATAAAAAGTATTCTGTTCAACGACCAACTGGCAGTTATTCAACATATTGAGTGCCACGTCATTTTTCCAGAAAATATTATTTCGAATGATAAGGGAATCCATACCCGCACGAATGCCATACGACGAATAACCGATATTGCCCGAAGGCAAACCAGAAGAAATCACGTTGTTCATTACATAATTTTTCCCGCTTTCAGTCATCACGCCGACTTGCCTATCGAAATAAAGTGCCGTCGATGCTTTTTGGAAACAATTGGAAATGACGTAGTTATCGCGGCATTTCCAACCATACGAAGTATTTGAAAACGTTAAGTTGATTTGTCCCTGATCGAAATTATTGTGCGAAAAGACATTCCCGACACAATCGCGTGCCTGCGATTTCAGTTCAACGCCTGAGACGCATTGCGAAAACAGGCAACTGTCGACCAAAAAACGGTCGCAATCAGTCAAATCCAAGCCTTTTCCTGCATAATAATTATGGAAACCGCACCTTTTTATAATGACATTCTCACAATTGGAAGCCACGATAGCGACCTGAGAACCACGCATTTCCGTGAATGTAATACTCGACACCGATTCTGAACTGATATTTTTCAACTGAACGCCGTTCCAATCGTGCGATAACTCGTATGGCAACAGATAAACGGAATCATTTGCCTTGCCTTCGATAACCAGACTGCCGCCATCGACGCGCAAAAACGCCGACTGACCAAACAGTATCTTCACGCCAGGCTCAATGTAAAGCGAACCATTGTCGGCGACCAGCAACGACTGCGCAACGAAATACACCGAATCCTGACCCATTTTCGGCAAGGTAAGGCTTGTTGAAACCGTTCCATCGATCGTTACATAGCACTGAGCCTCAGACTGATAAGTCAATCCAAAGAAAGAAAACATCGTCAAAAACAGCCCTATCAATCCGAATCGGTTCATTGCTTAGAAATAATAAGTCAAACCTAATTTCAACACAACGGATTGCATCTTCAAACTAATCGGATAATCCGTTTTGTAAAGCGAACCGACATGGCGGCGGTAATCCAATTCCGGCACCAATTCCAATCGCTCTCCGACCTTCAAGGCAGCACCAATTCCCAACGAATAACTGAATTTCAACGTTTCAGCATACTTATTTAAATCATTGGTATAAAACGGCTTATCCATCGAGAACATGGAACCACGCGCATTCAGCAGAAAGTCTATCGAAATTCCTGCCTTTACGAATAGCCTGAAATATTCAGCTGCAAACAAGTCGTAGGAACAAAAACCGCCAATGCCCAAATAATTCAGTCGATTATCTTCGCGGCACGAGAAATCATGCGATTCCAATGGAACATACACCGAATCGAGCACATAACAGAAAGACGTATCGCCAGACACCTGATTGACAACATAATAAGTGTCCAAAGTATCGTTCACAAAATAATTGCCTTCCGTCACAGTCCTATCCATGGCAAAACGATAATGCAAGGATCGGTAGGACAAAGTCAAGCCATAACTCAAACGGTTTTGCTTATAACCAGCCTCTGCCTTAATGCCATTCGTGGCAACATGCGACAAATCAACCGACTGATTATAAAGGTTATAAAGTTCCTCATAATCAGGGTTATTCAGACTTTGTTTCAGATTTCCCCAAGCATGTTCATAGGAAAGATTGGCAAAACTGCCATTATCACGGAACGAAGGCCAATTGAACGCTATCGGGTTCCGTTTACGGATGAAAGTGGTATCATGCTCAACAACAATCTTTTGCTTCACAACCGTATCGCGCTGAATCAGGATTCTCGTCACAAACAAAGTATCGAAAATCCGCAGTGTGTCGGCTTGGCGGTTCAAAACCGTGTCAACCTTATGATTTTCGACCACCGAAGGAACGGCTGGGTCATTGGTGTGATTTTCAGGATATACGGGCACAAAAGCTGGCATTTTCTTGATCACATATTGCCGTCCGATTTTCTTAAAGCCATAGTCAGTGCCTTTCAGCAAATCGCGCAACACCTCGTTGATGGGCTTGTAGGAACACGAATAAGCCTGAATGTGAACTTGCGAAAGTTCGGCCTTGCTAAACGCCACATTGACATCATATTCGGCAAAAAGTT
>JAGHSL010000189.1 GCA_018065885.1 Candidatus Limimorpha equi | reverse complement strand
CATGAAGATGTTGTTGTGGGCTTCTTCCAGCCATTGTTCGCGTTCTTCGCGAGTGGACTTCTTGATAGGTTCAACCATCTTGATTTTCCACGCTTCTGCAAATGGTATTTCCATGATAAATGTTGTTTAATTGATTATTGTTGAATTGTTTAATTGTTATTTGATTAATTGTTACTGTTCGTTGAGCTTGTCGAAACGAAGATAATTATTTGCCTAACTCATAGACAAACGCATTTGCGCTGAAAATAATATGTGGAAAGGCAAAAAACGAATAGAAAACCTCAGAAACGGTCACGTTCCTTGACATTAATATAGTTCGGCTTTTCTATTTGAAGTGTCGTTTTCATTTTACCTTGAAAAAGCGGGTCAAAATTACTAACTTTTGGAATATTGTGCAACTTTTTTCCGAGATTGTTTTTCTTTTTGTATATTTGAACACTCATTTGAAAACGAACAAACTTTACGCAATATGAACAAATTCAAATCATTACTCTTAGCAGGTCTCCTGGTTTTCAGCCTGAACATCAAGGCGCAGGACGACAACAAGGAAATGCTCGACGGTGCGTGCTGCACCAGCATCATGGTAGGCAAAAACGCCTCAACCGACGGATCTGTCATCACATCTCACACTTGCGACGGCCGCTACCGCACCTGGATGCGCTGGGAAGCCGCCGCCGACCACAAGGAAGGCGAAATGCACAAGGTGTATAAAGGCACCATGCACACCGAAGACCCATTCGACAACCGTGGCCCTGAACTGGCCGGCGAAATCCCAGAAGTGGCACACACCTATCGTTACCTCAACACGGCTTACCCTTGCCTCAACGAAAAGCAGTTGGCCATCGGCGAAACCACTTTCTCTGGTCCTGACACCTTAGTTAATAACAAGGGCATGTTTATGATTGAGGAACTGGAACGCGTCGCCCTGCAGCGTTGCGACAATGCCCGCGATGTCCTCCAGCTCATCGGCAAGCTCGTCAAGGAATATGGCTACGGCGACGGCGGCGAGTGCATCACCATTGCCGACAAGAACGAAGTGTGGCAGATGGAAATCCTCGGCGAAGGTCCCGATAAAATCGGCGGCGTGTGGGCTGCCAAGCGCATCCCTGACGACGAAGTGGGCGTTTCGGCCAACATCTCCCGCATCGGCAAGCTCGAACGCAAGAGTAAAGACTTCTACTGCTCCGACAACTGCGAGTCCGTGGCCAAGAAATACGGCCTGTGGGACGGCAAGGGCGAATTTGTGTTCTACAAAGCCTACCACAGCAGTTATGGCGGCGGCAAGAACTTCAGCGACCGCGAGTATTTCATCCTCAGCCAGCTGGCTCCATCACTGAATCTGACACCCGACATGGAAGAACTTCCATTCTCCGTGAAACCCGACGAGAATGTCGATGTGCGCAAGGTGATGGAACTCTTCAAGAGCACCTACGAAGGCACCGACATGGACATGACGCAAAACGTGAAGATGGTCACCAAGAAACGCTTGGATGATGGCTCACTAGTTGACGACACCATCATCAGCCCTATCGCCAACCCGTGGCTTACGGGTGCCATGCAGAACACGCTGAACTTCCTGGCTCCCGGAACCATCGATTTCCATCGCACCGTTTCGGTGGCATGGAGCAGCTACAACCATGTCATTCAATGCCGCAGCTGGGTCCCCGATGAAATCGGTGCCATTTGCTGGATGGCTTGCGACAACCCAGGACAAAGCCCGCGCATCCCGATTTTCTCAGGCTGCACCACCGTTCCTGATGGTTTCGACAAGTGCGGTCAGTTGCGTTACCGCGAAGAAGCATGGATCTGGCACTATCGCAAAGCCAACAAACTTGCCACCGTGCAATGGGGCCGCACCAAGCAAACCCTGCTCGGCAACGTGACACGTTTCGAAGACAAGGCTTTCGATGAAATCCCGACTATTGAAAAGAAAGCGCAAAGCTTGATTTCTGAAGGCAAGACCAAAGATGCCACCCTGTTGCTCAACCAATACAGTTCCGATTTTGCAGGCGCCACACGCCAGGCCTGGAAGGAAATGGAAAACAAATTCTGGTACTGGTTTAGCATGGGATTCTAACACTGTAGAGACGTTGCGTGCAACGTCTTCCAAATCAATAAAATTGAGACGTAGCACGCTACGTCTCTACAAAAAATGGCGGAACCGCAATCAGCAGTTCCGTCATTTTTTCATTTATGAATCGTCTTATTTAGCATGAGGCTGATTCACCTGAATGATGACCAAGCCATCCTTTTCACCAGTTACGTAAATCTCAGCCGAACGGTCTCTTGGAGACGCATTCGGGTCAACAACGATAGTGAAAGCACCGTCGTTTGTGCCACTTACCGGGTCATAAAGAATCCAAGATGCACCTTTCGACACCGTCCAATTCTGATTAGAGAACACGTTGATTTCAGTCTTTAGGCCTTCAGCCGGCGCATTGATTTCAGTCACTTCTGTTGACAAGGTATACACATAACCACTTTGGACAACCTCAAATGAATCCGAAGCACCTTGAGCCGTTGAAACACGCACCGTGCATGAACGGGGTGTCATTTCATAGTTCGTATCGACACGCAACGAGAAAGTGCCATCACCTTCACCGCTGTTTTGGATTGGTTCGGCCCAACTGCTGCCTCGAACAGTCCAAGTGACATTAGACGAAACTTCGACAGGAAAAACATCCCCAACAGCATCAGCATTGATTACATCAACATTCAAAGAAACGTATGGAGCCTGATCACCTGCTTCCTGATGAACTTGGATTTGTTTTTCAAGGATACCGGAAACCACATATACAACCGTATTTCTCGGTGTATTCATTATGTTTTCTTCAGCAATAATATCAAAGGAACCGTCACCTTCACCATCTTGGGCTGAGAAAGAAATCCAATGTTCAGGGCAATCCACTTTCCATTGTTCATCGCAGCCAATACTAATCACAGCATTACCCCCCTGCTTGCCAAAATTAACTTCCATAGGCGAAACATCGAGATGACGAGGATCAATAGCAGCTTCCTGTGAAACTGTAACCGTTGTATTCTGATGCGCATCGGAAGTAAAGACAACTGCGCCAAGACGAACTTGAAAATCTTCATTGTTTTCAGCCGTCACCGTAATTTGTCCGTTGCCAGAACCTTCAGTTACACTAAGCGAAAGCCAATCAACCGAAGTTGAAACGCTCCAATTTGAGGCACAAGATACAACTATTTGTTGTGAACCGCCTTCAGTTGAAAAACTCAAAAACTTAGGATTTACACTGACAGCCACCTCACTACCATCACTTTGCGTAACACCGACTGAAACCAAAGCATTGGCACCAGCAAAGATAAGGCTTGCTTTGCGGGAAGACGAATCACCACCAACATATTCCTCGACAGACACCTTCACAGTTTGGCTTCCACTACCCGATGACGGATTAACAGAAATCCAAGGAATCTGCTGTGATAATTCAGAAAGGGTCCACTCACAATTGGAAGATATCTGCAAATCGAATTCACCACCATGATAATCAGCTGTAATAGAATCAGGTGAAATTGAAAGATAATTTTCCTCAACATAACCCTGAGACAGTTTCAATTGAGCTGAGTTGGTTGAGGTAGACACTTCAAGGACAGCCTCACGGATTGCATCACCCAAATTTGGTTGGGCTGCTAAAACAATCGAAGCGTCTTTACTGCCAGAAGTTTCCGAAACAGCAATCCATTCTGGGCATTTTTCAACATTCCAGTCGCCATCAGTGTTGATTTCAACTGTCACTTCACCACCAGTAGGTTCAAATTCAAATTCCGTAGGCGATAAAGTAATTTCATGCTTTTTGCCGCAACTCACTGCCAGAACCAGCAGCACGGCCATCAGAAGTAAACTTTTAAACTTTTTCATATTAATTTGATGATTTTGTTCTATGAGAATGCAAAAATACACATTTTATTGTGTAGTAAGACAAAAAAAGGCCAGAGCGAACTCCAGCCTTTCAAACTATGATGCAGATTCCTTATTAATAGTATCTGATTCTGTTGTCTTCAATCTTAGCCTTGTTTCTCAAAGCGCTGTAGATGGAACCACCCAGAACCTTGTTGTTGAACTGGCTTGTCTTTTCTCTGTAGATATCGCTGTAGTCAGTGGTTTCTTCTGGAGTTGTGAATTTCACGTTCTTTATGATGAAAGCACTTGAATTACCAGCAACTGGGCCAACTTCCTGACCTTCCTTCATGCCGAGGATGGTACCGATAATGTCAGCTTCAACGCCGAAGTTGCTCAAAACACGGGATTCAATGTTGACATCAGAAATTGTGGTTGACTCAGCACCGAGTTCGCTGACCATTCTGTTGATGTCATTACCGCAAGCATTCATCTTTTCGACAGCCATTTCACCTTTCTTGAGGTTCATAATCTGGTATTTGGCTTGTTCGGCAACAATACTGATTGGAGCATAACCCTCAGGAACAATATTGGTCAAAGCTGCGACGACATACATATCATCAAGGTCGTAAACGGTTGAAATGTCACCGACTTTAGTCTTTTCGTCGAAAGCCCAGCGGACAATTTCACGAGGATTGTTGACACCCGTAATCTGATAAGTGCTGTAGTTCATTCTTGGCATAGTGCGCTTGGTAAGGCCCTGTTCTTCGATAGCTGCATTGAACTGGTCGTATGTCTTGTTTTCGGTGACGAAACGGTTAGCATCGGCGAAAACGTTCTGAGCAGTCTTGGTGCTATAGGAAATGTCGTGTTTCAGAACGGCGAGACGGACTTTCGGTTGAGCTGCGGTCTTGTCGGTCACCTTAATGATATGATAGCCGAATGGAGTTTCAACCTTACCGATTGTGCCGACTGGGTTATTAACGACAAATTCATTGAAATCGGTTACCATAGTGCCATCGGTGAACCAACCGAGGTCACCGCCTTTGTCCTTTGAACCTGGGTCGGTTGAGAACTGACCGGCGAGTTCGGCGAACAAATCAGCATCCTTGCTGCCTTTCAGAACTGCGAGGAGGCTGTCAGCCTTAGCTTCAGCTTCTTCTTTGGTCATTGTGGCTTCGGTACGTGCAGCACCGGCATAGCTGATGAGGATGTGGCTTGCCATCAGTGAGTCGGGACGGCTCTGCATATCAACGATGCGGACGAGATTGTAAGCATCTTCATTTTCGTAAGGACCGAACACGAAACCAGCTTCGTGACCTGCATCGAAAATAGAGGTTTCAATCTGCTGAGGAACATCCTTTCTGCCCATCCAAGTGCTGTCGTAGCGCTGGTCGGAGTTGGCATTGACGAAACTTTCAACGTTTTCGACAGTAGCAAAATCTTCCTTTAAACCATTCACGAAAGCAAGTGCATCCTGACGGTCTTCAACAGAAGGCTTGATATCGAAAATCACGTATTCAATGTCGCGCACTTCATCGGTTTCATATCTGTACTTGTTTTCTTCGTAGTACTTCTTGTTTTCATTGTCGGTGACAACGACGGTCGAGTCAGGGATGTTGGAATAACGCAAAGCGACGATGTCGGCTGAAGCCTTGATGTTCTTATTCTCATAGTACTTCTTGGCCAACTTTGCAGGCACGAAATAAGAAGCCTTCACGAGGTTTTCGAACTTGGTCTCCAAACGGTCTGCCTTGACGGCTCTTTCAAAGTCCATCCACTGCATACGTGCTTCAACTGGGAAATCGTTGAGGTTTTCAAGATAGTAGTTAAGGTTTTCCCTATTGAGCGTACCATCAGGGTTGCTGAAGCTTGAAACGACCCATTCGTGAGGATTTTCACCAGTGAACTGGTCGGTGAGTTCTTCACTTGAAACGTTCATGCCGAGGGCTTCATATTCCTTGGTCATGATGTGGTCCTTAATCATCTGCTCAAACGTAGCGTTGCACTGTCTGAGGTTTTCATCGGTAGTCAGATTCTTACCGGTTCTGCTTTTCATGTTTTCAACATCCTTGTCCTTTTGGGTTATGAAATCCTGATAAGGAATTCTTTCGCCGTCAATCACTGCGATGTTGTTCTCACGGTTTCTACCTGTGCTCTGGAACAGATCCTGCAACACGAATGCTAACAAAGCTAAACCGATGATTGCGATTAACAATCCAGAATGTTTTCTGATTCTTTCAATTGCTGCCATAATTTTCTTACCTTATTTATTTATAATTCTTTCTGAAAAAAGCGTGCAAATTTAGTAATTTTTCCAATTGAGAAGCTAAATGGAGAACTTTTTTATTCAATTATCACCTAACTCAAGTTTCACTTCCTCCAATTTCATGTCGGAAGCCTTGAGGATACTGACCTTATATTTGCCAATATTGAAGGTTTCGCCTTCCGTCGGAATGTCTTCGCAATAATGCAGAATCATGCCAGCCAAAGTCTCGTAATCATCGGAAACCGGAAGGTCAAGTCGGTATGTATCATTGAGATAGTCGATTTCTAGACGAGCCGAAAAAACGTATGCGTCTTGTCCAATTTCTTTTTCGGTTTCCTCTTCGACATCGTATTCATCGTCGATTTCACCAAAAATCTCCTCGACAACGTCTTCCATCGTCACGATGCCGGAAGTGCCGCCAAACTCCTCGACGCCAACCGCCATCCCCTGATGTTTTTGAATAAAATACCTCAAAAGACGGTCGGCAGTGTAGGTTTCGGGGAAGAAAGCAAGCGGGCGGACCAGCTTTTCTATCGTCATTTCATGCTTCATCATGGTTTCACGAATCACGTCGTTCAGATGAATGTAACCGACAATATTGTCGATGTTATCTTCATAAACGATGAGCTTCGAGTGTTTAGTTTCCTCAAAACGGTCCCTGGCAAAAGCGAGGGAATCGGTCGATTTCACGGCTTCGATTTCGTTTCGCGGCCCCATGCACTCGCGCAGCTTCACCGAGCGAAATTCCATGGCATTCTGGAAAAGCTGAATTTCCTGCTGAATGTCTTCGTTTTCCTCTTCGGGATCGGCATATTCGGCAATGAAGTCATTCAAATCAACAGTCGTGAACCTATAGGCCGACTCGTTGATTTTCTGACGGAACACATAAAGGATAAGGAACTCCGAAATGCCCGTATAAACCAAAATCAGAGGATAGAGTATGAAATAGCAAAGATAAGTCGGGAAGGCGAA
>JAGHSL010000065.1 GCA_018065885.1 Candidatus Limimorpha equi | reverse complement strand
TATAAATACTGATAATTTTATAATTATGTGTAACATAACGGCAACATTGAAAATGTCATTTGTAACAAAGTAACAAGTAACAAAGTAACAAAAACTGGATTTTTTGGCAATTAAATACTTTTTGGCCCATAATGGTTTCATGCTTCAATAATTGTTCGTCTAATTAGGTCAAGTTGAATTGTCAGTTTGAGGTTCCCTTTTTTCACTGGAGAAATCATTTTGACTTTGCTGATGCTCCGAAATGTTAAATGTTAAACGGATGGGAAATGCCATGTGCAGAAGCATGTCTGGGGACGGCCTGTTGCCTCCCAAGGTCCTCTCCGTACTCCAATCGTTATTTGTAATATACTGACACACAGCTTGTCCAATTCCTTTGATTGGATGAGCATTGAGCGAAGTATGAACAAGCATTGAACGAAGTACGGAGCGGGTATGGTTTTGGTACTTGGACAGTGCGTCGTTCGGCCTGTTCCGACAAAATAAAACTTCATTTTTCCTTGACTTTTGGTTTTTGGCGTTATAACTTTGCAGCATCAAAATCAGGCAAGCATGGCCACAGGCTTCACATATCGCCACTACATCCTCAAAGACCACCTAGGTTCATGGACCACCATCACCGATGCCGAAGGCAACGTGGAGCAGGAACTGTCGTATGATGCCTGGGGCAACCTCCGCGCCCCTGAGACATGGTACAACCACACGCAGGCTGAGCCTATAGAAGCCCCAATGTTCGACCGTGGCTATACCGGCCACGAGCATCTGGATGCGTTTGGCTTGATAAACATGAACGGACGTATGTACGACCCTATGCTTGGCCGCATGCTCTCGCCCGACATCGTGGTGCAGCAGACCGACTACACACAGTCTTGCAACCGCTATTCCTACTGCTTCAACAACCCGCTGAGGTTTACTGATCCGACGGGGTGGGTGGTGGATGTATGGGAAATTGATGATTGTGGAAACATTGTAAACCGTATTGAAGACAAGACTCAAGATGCTTTTTATCTGGTGAAAAAAGATGAAAACGGAAAATACGAGCGAGTGAAAGATGAGGATGGAAACTACAAATCCATTACCTTTGACTATGGAACGGTTGAAAGGCAAAAGACAATCTCTTTCTTTAAAGCTGGGGTAAAAGGTAATTACGACACCTATGAGGTGCGTGGTGACGAGAATGGGACACGATTGTTTGAGTATTTTGCTGAAGTGGTTTGTGATCGTAGGATAGAAGTCAGTCATGCAAAAACTGGCATTGCAGGTGAAAAAGGACTGGATTTTATTACAACAGCTCATTGGCTTCCAATTGAATATAGAAACGAGAATGGAAAATCACACATAAAATCATCAGAACCAGGAATGACTTATTTGTATGAAGGAAAGTTGAAGTATGGTTATACGATTAGAGAAATGAATCATAGTCATCCGAATTCTGGAATTATCAGTAAGGCTGATTTCCGTTTTGCGACTCAAATAAGCACGTTCCAATCATTAAAACAATATCCAATACCTGCGTTTAATATTTATGATGTATCTAAAAAGAAATACTATGAGTTTGGTGCGAAATAAGGTTTTTTCCATATTAATCTTGTTCTTCGTGTGTGCTACCGAAGTTTGGGCGCAATATTCTCAGACAAAAGTAGTGAAGTTTGAGGCAGAAAGGCTTGATGTTGATTCGATTCTTTATAAACAGTTGGATAGCGTTGTTTTTTGCAAAGATTATTCCCAGGAACTATACTGTGGATATCCAATGTCTGAAGTGTTCCACTGTTTCAATCTTTATGTCGATTATTTGGACAAACCAACAAAATTACCCAGATTAATGTTGTATATGAATGGTGACGCTGAATATTCTGACGGCATCGTTGGCTATTTTACTCTTCACGGGTGGATGGTTTATGTTCATAACGAAACTAAAGGGACCGAACTTCCGAAATGTTTTTCCCATACAGGTGAGAAATCTTCCTTTAGTTATACACGATGTACTATTATGTTTATGGGTGAGCCAATGGAGTTGGGAGAGGATGATACTCCAGGTTGGTGGTTTGATCTTTCGGATAACAGACTGCTTAATATTGAATAGTTGATGAAATGCCTTGGGCAAGCGATGCTTGCCCAAGGTTCCAAGTTTATAGTGAATGAGAACGACTTCCACCTTCACCGACCACCAGGGCAGCCTCGTTGCCTACACTGGCAACGCCAAGGAATATGTTACGCGCCTGAGCTACGACGCCTGGGGCCGCCGCCGCAATGCCGCCGATGGCAGCTACGACAACGTGAGTGCCGCATTCGACCGAGGCTATACCGGCCACGAGCATTTGGATGCGTTTGGCCTCATAAACATGAACGGCAGGCTCTACGACCCCATGCTTGGCCGCATGCTCTCGCCCGACATCGTGGTGCAGCAGACCGACTACACACAGTTTTACAACCGCTATTCCTACTGCTTCAACAACCCGCTGAGGTTTACAGACCCGAGCGGGTATGTGATGGATATTCCGCCAGAATATTAAAACCTAATACACGTAATTACCTTAATAAATAAAAAGTCACGATGAAAACAAAACCCACGTTCATAGTTCTAATATTGGTATGGTCTTTCTTCACGTCATGTAGTTCTAATCGGTTCTCAACACTTGTCTCTAAGGACGAACTAACTACGGCTATGAATCAGACATGGCTTATGATAGAAGAAAACGATTCCCTATCATTTGCTAAAGAGAATATTACGCTATACCCTTGTTATAGAATGAATTTTCCCAATGTTGACAGTCTAAACGCTAAAAGGTTTTCAAAAGACTATTACCAAAGTGAATCTGGTTTTATTCAAGATATTATTTTGTTGAAAAAGGAAGGAATCTCTTTCTACAACAAAAGTCCTTTTTATGTTGAGCAAATCATTTTGTATAATGCTGAGGAAAAGCAAGCAAGCGTTATAGATAAAAATCATAAAACGGAATCTTTTCTTTACGAAGGAAATGAAATCGCATTTGGTCAAGAGTTGATGCAATTGTTACATGATAAGGCTTTGGATTGTGTTTTTACATGTGAATTGCCCGATTTTTCCATAGTCGAATATCCGGTTTTTTCTGACAAGTACGCTTTCTTCTTTGCGTTAAAAGACAATCAATTGTATGTGGTTTTCCCCAACAATGGTATTTATTATCCATTTGATGATTCGAGGTCTGATATTATTATGTTACAAGCAAAGGACTATTTTAATTGTTATTGGAATAGAATAACCAACTTGAAAAATAGAAATTGAATCATTTCGGTTTAGGGCGGCAATATCTGTTTTGCCGCCCTATTATTAAAAAAACTATCTTTACCACCATAGCATTAAGAAAGAGAAATGACCATGCACTACACCTTCACTGATCACCAGGGCAGCCTGTCTGCCTACACTTTCAATTTGAAATTGTAATTTTGCGACATGATAATGTTGTTTTATCATGATATATAGACATGATTTGTATGTATAAAAGACTGTTGGACATTGATAACGAATACAATGACAGCGTTTTTCTGTTCGGAGCATGACAAACTGGAAGAACGACCTGGCTGACTTCGCATTTTCATGATTGCCGCTATTACGATTTGCTCAGACCTTCCGAATTCGAGTGTCTTCTCCAGCATCCTGAATTTTTGTCCGAGGAATTACAAAAGGAAACTCAACGGCATTGACATTCTTCCCGTATCGGATTTTCTGAAAGACCTTTGGAATGGTCTGGTGATTTGACTGGCTTTCGTCCTTTGAAACAGCCCTTTTCAGTACAATGCACAAAAAATAGCTTCTCTTTCGTTTTCATTCGCGAAATTGCCTATTTTTGCAAAAAAGTTTCCCGATATGCAAGAAATGATTTTGATACTTGATTTCGGTTCGCAGGTGACACAACTCATAGGCCGTCGCCTCCGCGAACTGAATGTTTACTGTGAAATTCATCCTTATAACAAGATTCCCGCCATTGGCCCGAATGTAAAAGGCGTCATTTTGAGTGGCAGCCCTTTTTCGGTCCGCGACGAGAAGGCTCCTTTTGTCGATTTGGAAGGCATTAAAGGCAAATTGCCTTTGCTGGGCATTTGCTATGGCGCTCAGTTCATCTCGCAACACTTTGGCGGTGAGGTGAATGGCTCCATCGCCCGCGAATATGGTCGTGCCATGCTGACCATCGTCGACGAGGCTTCGCCTTTGTTCAAAAATGTGAGCAAATCGAGCCAGGTGTGGATGAGCCATGGCGACACGATTGCCAAACTGCCTGCCGGAGCACGCATCATCGCCTCGACGGAAGATGTGGAGAATGCCGCCTATAAGATTGATGGGGAAGAGACATACGCTGTGCAGTTCCACCCCGAAGTGTTCCACACCAAGGAAGGCCCTCAGATTTTGGCTAATTTCGCCCTCGGCATCTGCGGCTGCAAAGGCGATTGGACACCGGATTCGTTCATCGACAATACCGTTGCAAGCCTTCGCCAGCAGCTTGGCGACGACAAGGTGATTCTCGGCCTTTCGGGTGGCGTCGACAGCACCGTGGCTGCCGTTTTGCTGAATAAGGCCATCGGCAAGAACCTGACCTGCATTTTCGTTGACAACGGCTTGCTGCGCAAAAATGAATTTGAAGAAGTCCTCGAATCCTATAAGGAAATGGGACTGAACGTGATAGGCGTCCATTCCGGTGCATTGTTCCTGAAGAAACTGGAAGGCGTCACTGACCCAGAGGCCAAGCGTAAAGCCATCGGCTCGACATTCATCGAAGTCTTTGATGCCGAAGCTCAGAAGATTGAAGGCGCACGTTGGCTGGCTCAAGGCACCATCTATCCTGATGTTATCGAGAGCGTCAGCGTGAATGGACCAAGTTGCAAGATCAAGTCGCACCACAATGTTGGCGGCTTGCCGGAAAAGATGAACCTGAAGATTGTGGAACCGCTGCGCACGCTGTTTAAGGACGAAGTGCGCCGCGTGGGTCGCGCCTTGGGCATCAAGCGTGAACTGATTGGCCGTCATCCTTTCCCGGGACCGAGTTTGGGCATTCGCATTTTGGGCGAAGTCACCGAAGAAAAACTCCGTATCTTGCGCGATGCTGATGATATTTTCATTAAAGGTCTGCGCAATTGGCCTTGCGAGTTGCCAAGCGCATCCTATCCGAATGAAATGACTGACAACCTGTATGATAGCATATGGCAGGCAGGCACGATATTGCTGCCAGTGAAATCGGTTGGCGTGATGGGCGATGAACGCAGTTATGAGTTCACGATTGCCTTGCGTGCCGTCATTTCGACCGATGGCATGACTGCCGACTGGGTGCATCTGCCCTACGAGTTCCTTGCCAAAGTGTCGAACGATATTATTAATAAGGTGAAGGGCGTGAATCGCGTCTGTTACGACATTTCGTCGAAACCGCCTGCGACCATCGAATGGGAATGATTATTGAATGGTTGAATTGTTTGAGGTTTATCTGTTGAGAGTTGAAAGTGAAAAGTTGAAAGTGAAAAAGTGAAAAGTTGAAAGTGACTTGGACTTTTGGGCGATCTTTACTGGGAACAGAAAACCGATAACTTTTAGAGTAGTGTTTTCAATGCGGAATGACTTCGGCTGTTCCGCATTTTTGTTTGCGTGCAATAATTTTGTATTTTTGCCGCTTCAATTATAGAAATTCGATATGAAAAAGATAATTTTGATATTTCTGCTGGCCGCTTTCATGCCTTTGCTCGCTGATGCTCAGGTCGTTGTGGAACGGTCGAAGGAAATCATTACGGTCGGTGGCGTGGAATACTACATGCACCATGTGAAGCAAGGGGAGACCTTGTACAGCATTTCGAAAGCCTATCATGTTTCCATTGAGGAAATCGCGGAAAAGAATCCTGAAGTCAATGACGGACTGCAAGCCGAAATGGTGCTTGGAATCCCGGTGGTTGATTTCTCTGAGGAAGAAACGCAACCCGCTCAGAATGTGGTGGAAAACAAGGTCGAAGAACCGCAGATAATAACGCATAATGATGGCGGTTATACGGTTTCCCGTGGCGAAAATCTTTACACGATTGCAAAGAAATTTGGCATTGATTTGGCAGATTTCAAGGCCATTAATCCTGGCCTGACGAATGAACCGGCCGAGGGAACGGTGATTAAAGTGCCTTCAATCCGCAACGAAGAGGAATATTTGGTTCACAAGGTGGAATTGAGTGAAAAGACTTCAAGTTTGCTGAAAAAATGGAAAGTCGATGAAGATGCGTTCAGAGCCTTGAATCCGGCCGTTGGTTCGCATGTTTTTTCTGACCAAATAGTTCTGATTCCGATTGAAAAGGTGGAAATCATCGAAAATCCTGCTGCCGTCGTTGATGATGAAGAGGAAGAAGAACCGATTGCTTCTGAAACACCTGTAACTGAGCCAATTATTGTTGAGGAAGAACCTGTTGCTGTTTCAAATTGTTCTGAAAAATCCGAAAATGCACATGAGCATTACAAGGTGGCATTGCTCATTCCTTTGTATTTAGGTGAGGTTAATGACATCGATACTTCACCGGAAAGCTTAGTGAAATCACGCAAGGCACGGCCGTTGTCGTTCCTTCAGTTTTACGAAGGTTTTATGCTTGCAATTGATTCGTTGACAAAACATTACGGTTTGAATTTGGATCTGACAGTGATAGATGTTACTGAAAACATGGGAACGGCTCAAAATGCGGTCAAACAGTTGGAAAAACAACCTTTCGATTTGATAGTCGGACCTTTTTTCAGCAAGTCATTCGGCGTGGTTCAGGAATATGCGAAGGAACATAAAACACTCATTGTTAATCCTTTGTCGACTCGTGAAAATATTGTTGAAGGCAATCCTTACGTTGTGAAACTGAAACCAAACGCAGCTGGTCAGTTGTCGCAGCTGGCAAGTCTTGTCAATCAATATTTTGGCGATTCCAACGTGTCGATTATCAGCCAAAGCAGTATTTCGGAAGGCACAACAGCCTATTTGGATGAGATGGAACGTCTGCTGAATTTGGCCATCAATTCGGAAGTGGTGCTCACGACTGACGATTTCATGCGTTATGCCCAAAATGAAGGTCGCCGTTTGGAATTGGGAAACAAATTGCCTTCGACAATTGAAGTGGAAGGTCAAATATACGCGACTAAGGACTTGAAAAACGGTGCAATAGACAATGTGCGGGTTGAAAATTCGGTCGGACGGTATGTTTATAATTCTGGAGATATGAGCGCTTTCACCAAAAGCCTTTCCGAAGTGCGCAATAATCTTGTGATTGCATACGGTACGGATAATGTTTTTGCTACTCAAATACTTAACAAGCTGAATAAGACGGCTGAAACTCATCCAATTACTTTGGTTGCCATGCCCGACTGGTCGGATTTGGACAAACTGCTTGTCGAGAACCTGCTGAAAATGAACGCCATTTATTTCAGCGATGATTTTGTCGATTACAACAGCAACGAGGCAAAGCGATTTGTGCTTCAGTTCAGAAGGAAATATTCCTGTGAGCCAACCGATTACGCTTTCTCGGGTTTCGATGTGGCCTGGTATTTTATGAATGCCATGATGCGTTACGGCCACGAACCGAAGGATTGCCTGCTGAATTTCGAAATGCCTTTGCTGTCAAATTCATTCCGTTTCGTGAAAACCGCTTCTGAAAATGGTCTGGAAAACTATCAATGGAGCATTTATCAATATGATAATGAAAATGTTGAACTGAAACCTATCAATCTTTCAGAGACAGGAAAATGATTCGATTTATTATGAAAAAAACATTTTTTCTATTTGCTTTAGTTGTCCTGTTTCTGTCGTCGTGTGACGACGGAACCCGCAAGTCGTATTGGGATAACGGCAACCTGAAATCGGAACTCAGTTATGATGGCGATGTGCTGAATGGCACCTGCACATGGTATTATGAAAATGGCCGTAAGCAGTTTCAGGTTGATTATCAGAATAATAAAATGAACGGAAAGATGACGCGCTGGTACGAGAACGGCAACATCATGGAAGATGGTTTCTACAAGGATGGCGAACTCGACAGCATTTATCATTCCTATTCCCTGAAGGGCATTTTGGCCTCCGAGGAACATTATTCCGATGGCAAACTGAATGGCCCAATCGTGAAATGGTATGAAAACGGGCAGGTTTTTACCGAAGGTCAGTTTGTCGATGGCATGATGGACGGCTCATGGATGATGTTTTATTCTGATGGCGCGTTGGCATCAACGGCAAATTACGTGATGGGCACAGGCCAACAGGTTGGTTATGAAATGTCGGGCTATAAATGTTTGGTAACCAATTATGTGGATAATCAGAAACATGGTCTGGAGACCTATTATAATCCCGATGGAACGGTGGCAAAAACCACGGTTTATGAATATGGCGAGGAAGTGGAAACCACATTTCATGGTGGAGAGTAAAATAATTTCAAGTAAATTTCGTTTGTAAAATTAAAAATACTACCTTTGCAGCGAAATAACTGAAAAGTTAGCGTTAGAAAGCATTTAACTTATAAAAGTAAACACATAAACCTTTTAAAATTAAACAAATAAAATGAAAGTAAATGACATTATGGTCGCCCTGGAAAAGAAACATCCAGGCGAAAATGAGTATCTGCAATCAGTACGCGAAGTGCTCGAATCAATCGAAGAAGTCTACAACCAGCATCCAGAATTTGAAGCTGCTAAGATCGTTGAACGTCTCGTTGAACCAGATCGCATCTTCACATTCCGTGTTACATGGGTTGACGATAAAGGTGAAGTCCAGGTTAACCTCGGCTACCGTGTTCAGTACAACGCAGCTCTTGGCGCTTACAAAGGCGGCCTCCGTTTCCACCCAGCAGTTAACGTTTCAATGCTGAAGTTCTTGGGCTTCGAACAGATTTTCAAGAACTCACTGACCAACCTCCCACTCGGTGGTGGTAAGGGCGGTGCTGATTTCGACCCAACAGGCAAATCAGATGCTGAAATCATGCGTTTCTGCCAAGCTTTCATGTATGAATTGTGGCGCAACATCGGTGCTGACCAAGATTCACCAGCTGGTGACGTCGGCGTTGGCGGCCGTGAAATCGGTTACCTCTATGGCGCTTACAAGAAGCTCGCTCGCGAACACAGCACAGGCGCTCTGACTGGTAAGAGCTATGGCTGGGGTGGTTCTTTGATCCGTCCTGAAGCTACTGGTTTCGGTGCTATGTACTATGTCGACCGCATGGTTCACCAGAAGGGTGAAACAATGGAAGGCAAGAGAGTCGCTCTGTCAGGCTTCGGTAACGTGGCTTGGGGTGCTGCTACAAAGGCTACAGAACTCGGCGCTAAGGTCGTCGCTCTGTCAGGCCCAGACGGCGTTTGCGAACTCCCAGAAGGCATCAACAAGGAAATGATCGACTATATGCTGGTCATGCGCGACTCACGTCGTAACAAGGTTGAAGATATGGCTACCAAGTTCCCAGGCAAGGCTATCTTCACTCCTGGTAAGAAGGCTTGGATGGTGAAGTGCGACATCGCTTGCCCATCAGCATTCCAGAACGAACTGAATGAAGACGATGCTAAGGAATTGGTTGCTAACGGCGTTCAGTATGTTGCTGAAATCTCCAACATGGGTTGCCAGCCAGCAGCTATCGCTTACATCCAGAACGCTGGTATTCCTTTCGCTCCAGGTAAGGCTGTCAACGCTGGTGGCGTTGCTACCTCTGGCCTCGAAATCTGCCAGAATGCTGCTCACATCAACTGGACTGCTCCTGAAGTTGACCAGAAGCTCCACAAGATCATGAACGACATTTATGACATGTGCGTTGAATACGGTAAGCAAGCTGACGGTAGCATCAACTACGTCAAGGGTGCTAACATCGCCGGTTTCATGCGCGTTGCTAAGGCTATGATGGCTCAAGGCATCATCTAATTTGTCATCACGACTTAATTCAACAAAGGCGGCTCGTAAGGCCGCCTTTGTTTGTTATTACTCTTCGTAAAAAATGCTAATCCCAAAAATAAGGCGAATTTTAGGGTTGTAATCCTAAAAATTAGCTTAAATTTGGGATTGTAATCCCAAAAAATAGGCAAATTTTGGGATTAGCATAAAAATAATGCTTATCTTTGCAGCCGAAATAATATGGATAAGTATGGTTATAAGGCAATTGCAAAAAGTCATTGAGGAAAGAATGTTCAAAGGCAAGGTGATTATTCTCATTGGCGCACGTCAAGTGGGAAAAAGTACCTTAATGAAACATTTGGTCGGCAACATGAATGTTCCCGTTTTGTCGTTGAATTGCGACGAGCCGGAGATGAAAGAGATGCTGGACAAACCGAATTCCGAGGATTTGCGCCTGCTGATTGGAAATAACAGAGTGATTTTGATTGACGAAGCCCAGCAAGTGCCCGACATTGGCCGGACCTTGAAGCGCATGGTCGATAATTTCCCTGATGTTCAGATTCTTGTGACGGGTTCGTCGTCGTTTGACCTGCAAAACCTGCTGAATGAGCCTTTGACGGGACGCAAATACGAGTATCATCTGTATCCGATTTCGATTTCGGAACTTTACGATGACAAGGGCTATCTTTTCATAAAGCAAACCTTGGAGCAAAGGCTGATTTATGGCTCGTATCCAGAGGTGATTAACCATCCTGAAGAGGCGGAAAACATCATTTTGGACTTGATAAACAGCTATCTGTATAAGGATTTGCTGGCTTTGGATGGTTTGCGCCGCCCGACTTTAATCAATAAGATTGTCAAGGCTTTGGCGTTTCAGGTGGGGAGCGAAGTCTCGTTTAATGAGTTGGCGCAGACAGTGGGCACCGATAACAAGACGGTTGAGAAATACATCGATTTGTTAGAGAAATGTTTCATCGTTTTCCGCTTGGAGGGCTTGAGCCGAAATATGCGTAACGAGTTGAAAAAGGCGAAAAAGTTTTATTTTTGGGATAACGGCGTGCGAAATGCTGTCATTCAGAGTTTTGCGCCAGTCGGATTGCGTCAGGATATGGGCGCTTTGTGGGAGAATTTCTTCATCAGCGAGCGGTTGAAACGGAATCATTATTCCGATTATCGATGCTTGACCTATTTCTGGCGCACGACGCAACAGCAGGAAATCGATTACGTTGAGGAAAAAGACGGAGCGTTTTCGATTTTCGAGATGAAATGGAATCCGAATAAGTCGAAGACGAAATTTCCTGAGTCGTTTTTAAATAATTATTCTGTAAATCAATCTGTTGTCGTAACGCCTGAAAACTATTTTGAATTTTTAAGACCTTAATTGAAATGAAACAGACCACACAATGTTACCTTGAGCGCGGCAGCCAATACCTGATGCTGCACCGCACGAAAAAACAAAATGATGAAAACCACGACAAGTGGATTGGGGTAGGAGGAAAGTTCGAGGAAGGGGAGAGCCCTGAAGACTGCATGTTGCGCGAAATCCGAGAAGAAACGGGTTTCACTGTCACCGAATGGCGCTATTGCGGCATCGTGACTTTCGTTTCCGACGTTTGGCCAGCCGAACAGATGCACATTTTTGTCTGCACCGATTGGACGGGCGAACAGATTGAATGTAACGAGGGCGACTTGGAATGGATTGAAAAACAGCGTCTTCTGGAACTGCCATCATGGGAAGGCGACAAGATTTTCCTGCGCTTGATTGATGAAAAAGTGCCGTTTTTCTCCTTGAAATTACGCTATGAAGGCGATGTGCTTCGCGAAGCGGTGCTGAATGGAAAGGTGTTGCCGCAATAAAGCAACGATTTTTCGGTTGCATTTTGCTTGAATAATACAATTTTTTTATTTTTGTCCCAAAAATCTGAAAATCATGGAAAAGAGAATCTTTATAGCCGTTTTGTTGCTTTTCTCCGTGGCATTTGGCTTTGCCCAAGAGAATGGCTACCGTAGTGTTGTCATTACGCCTGTAAATCCTGTCATTCAGCCGGGCGAATCGGTGACTTTGAATGCAACGGGCGCAACGTTTTTCCAATGGTCGCCTGCGACAGGCTTGAGTACGACAATTGGCCCAACAACGGTTGCATCGCCCAGTGTTACGACAACTTATACCTGCACGGGCTTTGATCCTGGCCCTGAGCGCGTTACGAATGGTGATTTCGAGCAAGGCAACATGGGCTTCACTTCATCGTATCAATACAATTCTGACCTCTATGGCGAGGGAACCTATTATGTTGACAGCGATGCAAGCTGGCATCATGAAAGTTTCACTGGCCACGGGCATGGCGGCTCGGGTAATTTCATGATTATCAATGGCGCGACAATGCCGGGTACTAATGTCTGGACGGAAACCGTTTCGGTGCAGCCAAATACGAATTACGCTTTTTCCACATACGTCTGTTCGGTTTGTGCGGGCGCTGAGGCCCAATTGCAGTTCAGCATCAATGGGCAGCAGATTGGCCGTGTGTTTTCGGCACCGGCTACGACAAACACCTGGATTCAGTTCTATCAGATATGGAACAGCGGCAATTCGACTTCGGCCACCATCACCATCTTGAACCAGAACACTACGGGCGGTGGAAACGATTTCGGTCTCGATGATATTTCTTTCTGCCAATTGGTCTACGACAGCGAAGCGCATAGCACCGTTACCGTGGATGCCATGAGTGCCGGAAACGATAATGTCTCAACGTGTTACGAAGAACCCGTCACCATTGATTTTCTCGATAATGACCATGTGTTGCAAAGTTGTAACAATTTGTCGTGCAGCATTATACAGCAGCCCGCTAATGGTTCGGCGACCTACGCAAGCAACATCATGCGCTATACGCCAAACAATGGTTTCTCAGGAACTGATTCTTTCCGTTACCGGATAACTTGCAGTGGTCAATCGGCGGAGGCGACGGTGAATGTCACGGTTTACGGACAGCAGTTGAAAGAAGAAACCCATGTGTCGTGCGGGGAATTCCATTGGCACGGAAACACTTATACGGAAACGGATGATTATATGGTTACGGTTCCTGGAGTCGGGCAGCATGGATGCGATAGCGTTTACATTCTGCATCTTACTGTTGAAGAAACCATGTTTTCCGACACCGTTGCTTCAGTTTGCGAGCCATTTTTCTGGCACGGCATGGAATGCCAGAGTTCCGGCGATTATTTCGATACCATTCAGACGCAGTTGGGTTGCGACAGCATTGTCACTTTGCATCTTACCATGGGTTCGGCTTCGGAACATTTTGATA
>JAGHSL010000225.1 GCA_018065885.1 Candidatus Limimorpha equi | reverse complement strand
TTTGAACCGATTGCATCTTCCATAATGCGTTCTTCCTCGCTCTTCGTAATCATCACGACGGGAAGATTCGGATAGTCGCGCTTGATGACCTCCAAAGCTTCAATGCCCGAAATGCCAGGCATCTGCTCATCGAGAAAAACAATATCAAAATGCTGTTCACGCACCAAATCGATGGCATCGGAGCCATTGTTGGTCGTAACCACTTCATAACCTTTCTGTTCCAAGAACATGATATGAGGCTTCAGAAGTTCAATTTCATCGTCAGCCCAAAGAATCGTCGTTTTTTCCATATTTCATATATTTTCAACCATGCAAAGCATTGTAATTTATCCTATAACGCACAAAGAAGCATTCTGGTATGAAAAACCTCAAGATTTTTGACGGCAGCCTCTTTTTGTCCTATTTTTCAACAATTTGCAAAAATACTATTTCGCTTCTATTTTTCATTTGAAAAAAACAGTACTTTTGCAAAATAAACATTTATACCAATGAAATTAAAGCACATTATTCTGTCAATCTGCATTTTGCTGTCAATTTCAGCACAATCGCAAACCAAACCAAATCCGAAAAAGCAAGCCGAACGTCCAAAAATCGGACTGGTACTTAGTGGAGGTGGAGCAAAAGGTTCAGCGCACATCGGTGTCTTGAAATATTTCGAAGAAATCGGTTTGCCTATCGATTACGTTACGGGCACCAGTATGGGTTCCATCATCGGCGGCATGTATTCATTGGGCTATTCGGCCAACGAACTCGACACACTCATTTCCAATCTCGACTGGAGCATATACATGAGCAACAACATCAGCCGCGACAAGATGTCGTCGGACGACCGAATCCGCAAAAGCACTTATTTGCTGACCATTCCATTCAACTTCAAAGACGGCGAATCGGATCACATTTTCACAGGCATTGACCGTCACGATTTCCTGTCGTCGCTTCCAAGTTCATTCATAGATGGTTCAAAGCTCACCAACCTGTTCAACGGACTTTGTGTCGGCTATCAGGACTCCGTGAGTTTCAACGACTTGCCAATTCCATTTGCCTGCGTTGCCACCAACATCAGAGACGGCAAGGAAGTCGTGCTGAGAAGCGGCAGTATGCCAATCGCCATGCGGGCCAGCATGGCCATTCCAGGTGTGTTTGAACCTGTCAGAATCAACGGAATGCACCTTGTCGACGGCGGATTGGTGAACAATATTCCCGTCGATGTCTGCAAGGAAATGGGAGCCGACATCTTAATCGGCATTGAAGTAAACGACGAAGTCGTAGTTGGCGACGACCAACTGAAATCGCTGCCGCAACTTGCCCTCCAGCTCGTCAATATCGCTGGTGAAGAGAAAGCCGAAAAGAACCGCAAACTGTGCGACATCTACATTCACCCTAACATCAAAGGTTACAACACACTTAGCTTTGAAAAGGAATCCATCGACACCCTAATTCAAAGAGGTTATCAGGCTGCAAGACAATATAAGGATGTACTTCTTGCCCTGAAAGAACAAATCGACGCATACGGTCCTATCGCACAAACACACAAAGCGCCGAAAGCCAGATCGATAGCTGACGAATATATCATCATCAATTCCGTCAATTTCAGCGATAACATCGGCAAACAAGAAGGCAACTGGCTTTGCAGGAAAGGCAAGCTCAAGGAAGGGACAATCATCAAAGGCGAAGACATTGAAAAAGCCATTGAAACATACAAAGGGACTGGATCTTATTCTGAAGTCACATACAAAATCAAACAAGTTGAAAATGAGAACGCTAACGACACCCTTGAGGCTTTTGACATTAATCTGAGACTCAGAAAATCAGAACCTCATTCGATAGGTTTCGGATTCAGATACGACACAGAAGAAAGTGCTTCCGTATTGCTCAACATCAGCCTCAACCATAACCGTCTCACCGGAGCAAAGCTGGATTTTACCACAAAACTCGGCTACAATCCTTACATCAACACGACTTTCACATGGGCGAATAGAGGCACAAACAAAATCAGTGCTTCTTACGAATTCTATTCCGCTGATTTCAAGACTTATGTCAACGAGGATGATTTGGAAAACATCAATTTCCGCAGCAACAGATTCTGCATATACATTTCTGAATTTCACTTGTTTAGTTTTAACGGCGCCCTTGGTGTCCGCTGCACCATTCTGCCACATATCAAGTTTCCGTTTATCAATAATGAAGCAACCGATGACTTCAATTTCGGGCCTTTCCTCAGAGCACAGTTTGACAACATGGACAATGCCTTCTTTGCCATGCACGGCTCAAAAGCAACTTTAGACGCCAGCATGAACTTCGGTAGAGACAAGCAAGAACGTTTCGGAAGTGTTCAGTTCTCTTGGGAATCCTACTTTACGCCAAACGACTGGCGCATCACCCTGATTCCTCAAATCTATATCAGTGACATCATTGGCACCAACAATCAGCTGATCAACAGAAATTTCGTTGGAGGCAGTTTTGCAGGACGCTACCTCAACCAGCAATTGCCTTTTGTTGGCTCGCTTTACACAAACATGACAAACAACTTCACCGCTATTGCCAGATTCGATGTCAGAGTCAGACTTTTCAAGAGACATTATGCTTCGGGAATCTGCAACTATCTGCGCCATTCCGACAAAATCGAGAAATTTTTCACCAATGGCGAGTCATTCGACAACTGGGGTTTTGGACTCAAATACACACTCGACAGCCACATCGGTCCAATCTCACTCGAAGGACAATGGAGCGATTTGACCCACAAGTTTTCGGCTTATTTCAGCTTAGGCTATAAGTTCTAAAATGACGCCCCCCTTACTAATGTAACATTTTGAATTTGTAATGGTTGAACAGACATCCAACAAAAAGAAAATCTTCAACGATCCGGTTCATGGTTTCATCAGCATTCCAGACGAACTGCATTTCGACATCATCGAACACCCTTATTTTCAACGTCTGAGGCGCATCAAGCAAGTCAGCATGACCAACATGGTCTACCCGAGTGCCAACCACACACGATTTGCTCACAGCCTTGGAGCCATGCACCTGATGAGGCGTGCCATTCAGATTCTGCGTGCCAAAGGCTACGACATCTCCGACAAGGAATCGGAAGCCGCCTCACTTGCCATTTTGCTGCACGATTGTGGGCACGGACCTTTTTCTCACACACTGGAAAACAGCATCGTGCAAGGCATCACGCATGAAGAGATTTCGTTGGAAATTATGAAAAAACTCAACAAGTTGCATGACGGAAAACTCGATTTAGCCATTGACATTTTCACCGACAATTATGAAAAAAAGTTTCTCAGCAGACTTATTTCCAGCCAGTTGGATGTCGACAGGATGGATTACCTGAAGCGCGATAGCTTTTTCACCGGCGTTGCCGAAGGTAGCATCAATGCGGAACGATTGCTGGAGATGCTTGAAGTGGTCGGCAACGAGCTGGCCATCGAAGCCAAAGGCATCTATTCCGTAGAGAGTTTCATTGTCTCGCGCCGTATCATGTATTGGCAAGTCTACATGCACAAGGCCGTACTGAGTGCGGAATATACTTTGATGAAGATTCTAAAACGTGCAAAAATGCTCAGCAAGGAACGCGATTTGCCCGCCACCCCTGCCTTGTCGTTTTTCCTGAAAAGCCAATGCAAATTCAACGATTTCGAGGACAAGGATTTTGCACTCGACCAATTCTGCCAATTGGATGATTTCGATGTGATGGCAGCCGTGAAAATGTGGTGTCACGACAAAGACACCGTTCTTTCAGAATTAAGCAACAGACTCATCCACAGGCACTTGTTCAAAATCGAAATGCAGGAAACGCCATTCGATGAAAACTATGTCGATGAGAAGCGTCGCAAGATTGCGAAACTGTACGGCTGGAGTTTGGAAGATGCCGATTTCATGCTGCTGCAAGGCATTTCATCGAATCACGCCTATCATCCGAAAAAATCTGCCATCAACATTCTGTATAAGGATGGTACGTTAAAAGACATCAGCGAGGCCTCCGACCAGCTGAACATTTCGGTGCTTTCGCAACCTGTTGTGAAACATTTTATCTGCTATCCGAAAGAGATAGGATAATAGTTAAGAGTGAGGAATTAGGAGTTTGGGATTGATGATTCAGCGATGATAAGGGAATCGCTTGATGGTGTCATTTGACAGAAAAGTTCATTCCCATAGCAAGCCTAAAGCCTAAATTGTCATTCGACTTGTCTCCATAGTAATAATCACGGAAGGACACTCGGCTCAAATTTGAGACATTGCCCCAACTGCCACCCCGAATAACACGCTCATTGCCTGTCTCAGGTCCAGCAGGGTCTTCTTGAGCAGTTTCGGGATAAGCTCCGAAATAATCACTGCACCATTCCATCACATTGCCGCTCATATCGTACAAGCCCAATTCGTTTGGCCGTTTTGTTGCGACTGCATGTGTTGAATCGGCATTATTACTATACCAAGCCACGGCATCAAGGTTATTGCTGCCGCTAAACTTATAGCCATGATTCAACTTTCCACCTCGTGCTGCAAATTCCCATTGGGCTTCCGTAGGAAGATAGAAATGATACTCCGACAACGCATTCAAGGCATTAATAAACTGATTGCAATCAATCCAGCTCACTGTTTCGACAGGCAAATCATCTCCGACAAAATGACTTGGATTGTTTTCCATTACAGCTTTCCAAAGTGCTTGAGTCACTTCTGTCTCAGCAATATAGAAATCCGAAACAGTTACTTTATGCAAAGGGCCTTCCCAGCTATAGGCATTCAGATCGTAACTTGGAGCAGCAGGATTCGTGTTCTGCCCACCCATGACAAACGATCCGCCGATGACATGTCTCATGTTTAAGATAACACCATTCACAGTCACCCTCAAAGTGTCGGGATAAACATACACTTCCCCACCCTGATCTTCATTTACATTATTTTCGTCTTTATGGCATCCTTGCATAGAAAAAGCCAAAAACATAAGAACTGCCCAAGCAAAATGTTTAAGCATATTCATATAAATCAGTTTTTTACAAAACCAAACGACAATCAATACCTTCTATTGCGGCTGGCACGTTTGAGCGATTCCATCACGATTTCTTCGGCTTCCCGCTGCAAGGCGACCTCTTCTTCCGTTTCGGGCGTAATCACGAGACCATGGGGACGCGAATGATGATTGGCATCCAAATACGAGAAGGTCGAGAAACCGTAGGCACAAATCCTGTCAGGATCGTTGCTCTTATAGACCTTTGTGTAGACCGTCATCGTACTTCTGCCTGCGCTGACCACCTTACTATCGAAAGTAATGATGTCACCGACAAACAATGGGAAACGGAAATTGATGCCATGTTGCACCAAAAGCACTACGTTTTTCGTATCAAGATATTGGTTGATAGCGAAATATGAACTCTCAATCAGCCATTCGGCGCAACGGCCAGCAAAGAAAGTTTCATGATGATTCAGGTCAGCGACCTTGATTAAATGTTGAGCAATTGTTGATTTCATAGTCGTAAATTTTTGCAAATAAAAGCCAAATTTCAGAATTATGCAAATTATTCCAGCAAAATTTTCATGCCATCAAATGCCAAAGCCATACCTTCGGGCAACTCACGGCAAACATCCACATAACGCCCCATGCTATGGCTGCAATGCGTGAACCAAGTCCGTTTCGGATTGATTTTTTTCGCTACGGCAATCGCTTCATCCAATGTAATATGTGAATAATGTTTCTTTCGTTGCAACGCTTCAATAATCAAGTAATCAACGCCTTGCAAATGCTCAATGATTTCATCGGAAATCTCGCTCAAATCGGTAACGTATGCGAATTTCCCGATGCGAAAACCGTAACTCGTCAAAGTAAAATGTTTCAAGCGGATTGGCTCAATGTGCAAATCGCCTAAATCAAATGGCGTTTCATCGAGTTTGCGAATATCGTAAGTCGGTGCACCAGGATAGGGATGCTCCTCAAAAGCATAGGAATATTCGCGTTTTATTTCCGGCAAAGCCTCATCAGAGACATACAGGACCATCGGCTTCTCCTGCCGGAAAATGAAAGGCCGCAAATCGTCCAAGCCACCAATATGGTCTTTATGTTCATGCGTAATCAGCACAGCATCAAGGCGATTCACATTTTCACGCAACATTTGCTGACGAAAATCAGGGCCTGCATCAACGGCCACAGTCACTTGTTCCGTCTGAATCAAAATAGAAGTACGCAGGCGTTTGTCGCGCGGGTCAGCCGACTGGCAGACAGGACATTGGCAACCGATAACCGGCACTCCCTGCGACGTTCCGCTTCCTAAAACCGTAATTAGCATCGACATAGCAAATATTCATTCCATGTGCGTTTCCGCACAATATTTCAGCAAAAATAAGGATTTTTTAATTGTGCGGTTTGCAAAAACGAATCAACTGCAAATTACAAGTTCCTTTCTCAAAATAAAGCCCTTTATTCACAATTTGCATTTATCTACATATTTGACTAATTTTCAATGGCATAAAACTTTTAAGCGGCATAATGCCGTCCCGAATGTTTATTACAAATACAGAAAGACGACCAAATGTGGTTTTCCGAAGACACATTTGGTCATTTTTCCATATCAGTTCTGCAAGATTATTCCGCCAAGGCGTGGATAGAATGATTTTTTCAGCATTTTTACCACAACAATGAATTTTTCCATATTTTCGCCGATTAAATTATCAATGCTTTATGGTCATGAAAATTCTCAATAGAATATTCAGTATACTATACTATACAGATACGATGAGAATCTGAAAAATTTTGGCTCCTCTATTGGCTTTGATGCCATGCCTTTCAAAGTTAATGGTAGTTTGAACAGTGGAATTACTACAACGACCATTTATGACACTCCAAAAGTATTAAAGTTGTATTTAAGAAAAGATTAAAAATAATGAAAACTAAAGAAAGAAAGACCATATCATTACCAAAGAAATTCATAATTCCCTTTCTTTGTGTTTTGATTTTTCTTTTCATTGCCACTTGTTTGTGGACAAGAAAAAACGCTCAGAAATACGAGATGCTAACCGCTGAAATGGAATTAGACACGATATTAGTTGAAAATCCTGTCAGTGGTAACGCTGTTTTAACCTACGCTCCATACAAATGTGTACCAAGTGGCACATATCTTTACGAAAACAATGGCGGATTTCACCAATGGAATAAAATTAACCAAACAAACCCTGCAAAACACACATTAGATGACATCGATGGGCCATATTACATGTTCAAGAAGGCCAACAGCAACATTATTACAATAATCAAAAATGGCTATATATTGAAATTCAAGCTTCCGAATCCCGAAAATCAAAAACGCGATTTTCCGCCTAAGAGCTTTTCCGAATTCAAGGAGAATGTAAAAAAAGCATACAAGGAACGATAAGTATGACAATTTTGGGGCGGCAAAAACCGCCCCAAAACTTTTTCCATTCAACTAGAAAATCGACCAAATGTAGGTTCAAAACAATACATTTGGTCAATATTCTAAATAAAAACGACTAAATGTGGTATCAAAAAGGCACATTTAGTCGTTTTTCTATTATTCTTAACTTGGATTTCAAAAAAGAATATTTACCTTTGCAGCGAAAAAATCAAGACTATGGACAAACTTGTTGGCAGAGAACGCGAAATAGACGAACTGAACCGTTGCATGAACTCAGGCCGTTCGGAATTTGTCATCATTTACGGCAGAAGAAGAATCGGAAAGACTTTCCTCATCCGCAATTATTTCAACGACAATTACACTTTCCATTATGTTGGCGCGCACAAGATGACGCAACGCCAGCAATTGGAGAATTTCGGCAAAGCCATAGCACGGTACGGCAATATGGAAACCGCACCCGCACTCAATTCTTGGAGCGAAGCCTTCCAAGCCTTACAGGAACTCCTGAAACAGAGCGAAGCCGAAAGAAAAGTGATTTTCATCGACGAAATGCCATGGATCGACAACAAGCAAAGCGATTTCGTCACAGAACTTGAATACTTTTGGAACAGTTGGGCCACCATGCGCGACGACATCGTTTTCATAGCCTGCGGAAGCGCCACATCATGGATGGCCGACAAAATCATCGCTAACCGTGGCGGATTGCACAACCGCATCACAAGGCGCATCTATCTCGCCCCTTTCACCCTCAACGAATGTAAGCAATACTTAGACAGCAAGAATTTTGGCTGGGGACATTACGAAACCATACAATGCTACATGGCTTTGGGCGGTGTGCCGTTCTACCTGAGTCTGCTGGA
>JAGHSL010000025.1 GCA_018065885.1 Candidatus Limimorpha equi | reverse complement strand
GGTTGGAACTGGGCCAGCGACTACGGCACCAGCGAAGATAGCGAAGAAATGTTCAAGGCACTGTATGCTTATTCACCATTGCACACCATCAAGAGTGGCGAAGATGTTCATTATCCTGCAATTATGGTCACGACTGCCGACCACGACGACCGCGTTGTTCCGGCACACTCCTTCAAGTATGCCGCAACGCTTCAGGCTGCCCAAACCGGCAATGAGCCTAAGATTATCCGCATCGACTCGAAAGCCGGTCATGGTGGTGGCAAACCGATTTCAAAGGTTTTGGAAGAACAGGCCGACATCTATTCGTTCATCCTTTACAATATGGGATTGGAATATAAGCCAGCAGAATGAATTTTTTGCAGAAATTCTTAATATTCAGCGTTTTGCTGTTTGCAATGGCGGCAAACGCTCAAAACAGCAATCCAGCCTGTGCCTTGAAAAAGGCGCAGGCTGAAATGTTTTCCGGTCTGAAAAACGTTGATGAAGGACTACTCTACGAACTTGATTATCAATACGATTACGATTTATACCGCTTGATTGAAAACGATGTCACTTCCGTTTCGTCTTTTATAAAGTATGCGGTCACAAAAATGATGAATCCTCTCAAGGCCGTCTTTCACATCAAAAGTCTTTTGCCAGCCTGCAGCGCATTTCAAGCCGTCACTCCCAATGGCGACATCATTTATGCCCGTAACTTCGATTTCACTTTTTCCGAGCCATCGGCTTCGGTTTTGGTGAAGACACAACCCGAAAATGGCTATGCGTCCATTTCCATGGCGCCTTTTTCATTGGTTGGTAAAAAGCAAGGCGATTTGGATGACGGAAAATCAGACAATTCACTGCTCATCGTTGCACCATATCTTTTGATGGACGGCATGAACGAAAAAGGGTTGGCTATCAGCGTGTTGTATCTCGATGGCGAAGGAACGGAACAATACGACCCTGATAAACACGACATTATGACGCTTTCCGCCATGCGCATCATGTTGGACAAAGCCGCCGACACCGATGAAGCCCTTGCCTTGATGCAGCAATACAATATGTTTGCCGACAAAACGAAAAGCGAAATCCCGCACAGTTACCATTTCCTGATTTCCGATGCAAAAGGACATTCCGTTGTATTGGAATACATTCATAATGAAAGCGATAAGTCGTGGACAATGAGTCCTATTGAAGCAAAATATGTCACAAACGCCTATCTCAACGAAGGATGGCAGCACATCGGCCACGGCTACGACCGCTATGAAAAAGTAAGGGATGCTTACGAAGCAAAAAACGGTGTTTTTACCGAAGAGGAAGCCATGCAACTGCTGAAAGAGGTGTCGCAAACCGCAACGGCAGAAAAGACCAGCAACACACAATGGTCAGCGGTTTACAACCTCACTAAAAAAACCGTAAAAATCTGCATGGCAAGGGATTATGATAAGGTTTTGGAGTTTGAATTAACAAAATAAAGCATGGAGGCCTCTTTCGGATGATTTTACTCAGCGAAATTTATCAAAAAAAACGAAGAAACCAAAAAGCAGAAAGGGGTGACAAATTTGACTTAGTTTTCAAACGAACAAAAAGGACTGACCATTATTTTGGGCCAGTCCCAAACACTTTTAATCAATTATAGAAAAAGTCATTCTTTATCGAAAATCAAATCTTCCGCTTTGCAAAACTATTGCTTTTGCTCCACCCAAATGAGTTTGCTCGTATCATAGCCGCGCGATTGTGCGCTCTTGAGCAGAAAATCCAATTCGTCTTGCGACAATTGCGGCGTGCGGCTCAGAATCCAAAGATAATTGTCTGTCTTGCTGCCGATTAAGGCGAAACGGTAATCAGGCGAAAGTTCCAGCACATTGTACTCCGAATAGAAATTCATGAAAAACGACACTTTCAGTTTGCCGGGAATTTTGTCATCAGGACGATAGGCCTTGCCCACCGACTCCTTGTATTTTCCGTCGAGGCTGTTTTTGTAGCCCGTGTTGGTCACTTTCACCATGCCGTCGGACTGAAGCGTGTAGTTGGCCATGCAACCCACAAGTCCACGCTCAAAGCTATGGTCGAAACGGGCAATTTCGTACCAAGGGCCCATGAAACGCTCAATGTCGAGTTCAGGAACCGTTTTGCTGACAATTTCCGTCTGTTTGCACGAAAACATGCCGAAAAGCAGAATGCTGCAGAAAAAAGGAATCATTTTCTTTTTCATAGTTGAAAGGTTTTAATTGGTTGGTTTGTTGTTTCGGAAGCATAACAAAAAAGCCGGCGAAAATGTTCAACGGCCGGAATTATCAAACGAATTAGTATCAAAGCAGTTTTTCCAAATCAGTTCTCAACCGTTCGGCATCTTTAAAAATAACTCCTTGAATACCAACGTTTTCTCCGCCTCTGATATTGTTCACATTGTCATCGATGAAAACGCTTTCTTCTGGCTTGATGTTGGAACGCCTAAGCAGGATTTCGTAGACTTCGGCATTGGGCTTCAG
>JAGHSL010000128.1 GCA_018065885.1 Candidatus Limimorpha equi | reverse complement strand
TGCCAATGCGTTTGACATCGGGATGCTGGCAAAGGAAGCGGTCGTAATAGCCTCGGCCTCGACCCAAGCGGTTGCCATTGCGGTCGAAGGCAACGCCTGGGACGACAATCAGGTCAAAACCGCCTTTGTATGGTTCGTTTTGAGGCTCCAAGATGTTGAAATCGCCGACGGCAAAATCCGTGTCTTTTTCGTAGGCTACAGGAATAATGTCGTCGCCAACGACGGTTGGCAGAATGATTTGCTTTTTCAGATGCCATCTTTCAAGGAAAGCCTGCGTCTGCACCTCGTCGGGCAAAGCGCTGTAAAGCATGACGCGCTCCGCTTTCACGAAATCGGGATGCCGTTCCAACTTAGCGAGAATTTTTTCCGATTGCTCCGATAACTGTTCCTTGGTATGCTGTTTTTTCAATGCCTTGATTTCGGCCCTTAATGATTTCTTATCCATTTTTTACAGTTTATTTAATTCTTGTTTCTTGTGTAAATCCAATTCCATATTTCTGAATGCCAGACAGTTTCAATTTGTTTTGCGGTGCATTACCAATCCAGACGACTTTAGCCTTGCCTTGTTTGTTTTCCACAATCAAGCCACCTTCAGCCGCCCAATTCCATTGATAAACTTCACCGTCCAACTGGTACCAGCCGTTGCGTTTCACAATCTGAGGCTTTTCCGCACGGATGATTTCACCCAAAAACACGCACATTTTATCTTGAATGAAGTAATAATTGTCGTTCAATTTCTTATCCGTCAGTTGCGGCGAATGCTTGAAACCTTCAAAAGTGTAAAGTTCCGACTTCACGCCCAATTCCTTTTCCCTCTTCACAATACATGCAGAACCATACATTTCGTTGAAAAACAGCTTTTTAAGTCGTTTGGTTTTGCCAAAAGGAAAATCATAACCGTATGGAACAATGTTATCGGCATCGCCGTGGAAAGCCACAACTGGAATGTTTTTCCCTTCAAGCATATCAAGATTCGGCATGGCACCCCACATGTCGATGACACCTTTTAGCGAAAAATGAGCGTCAATCTCGTTTCCACTTGTCTCAATATCACCGAGTTCCGTATTCAAAAGACTTGCTCGTGTCGATTGTGGACGCGTTTCATTGGTCATGAAGGCAAGACCCAAAGCCGTAATGCTGCCTGCACTGCAACCGCCAGCAAACATCATGGAAGTGTCAACGCCAAAAGCATCCTGGTTGGCCGTCACGAAACGCATGGCAGCGTGAGCATCTTGAATGGCACAATAGCCAGCACGCTCAATGCCGTCCTTAGTAGTCTGAAAACCAATCCTATAGTCAATGGAAGCAGCCACATAACCCAACGAAGCCAAATGTTCGCAAAGCGACGAAATGGTCTGGTCTTTCCGCGTGCCGTAATAAAAAGACCCGCCATGAATCAGCATGACAAACGGACGCTTTGCAAGCGTATCATTTTCAGGAAGATAGACGTCCATAAAAAGGTTAAGGTCACGCTCATTCAAAACCTGTTTCAGTTGCAAAATCATGTCACCTGACGAATTTGAACGCTCATCCAATTCCGTCCAATAGCCATTGACATTTGCGAAATGCACTTGGTCGATTCTCTTGACGTTAAACTTGGATTGCCGATACCTTATGGAATCATATTCAATGAATTGCGGAATTTCGTAAGGTGAAAAACTGAAATACGTCTGATTTTGAAGAGAATGCTGTATGAAACCTTCAATTATCTGAGAATCCGAATGCAACCTGTTCACTTTCTGACAAATATTTATTTTTTGCGAAACAAAGCGCAGGTTTTTGCCATCAAAGGACAACCGAAAAGCAATCGAATCAGAAATTTCCTTGTCCAAAGCCAAATAATGGCCTTTCAATTCGTTTGCATCACTTGCCTCCACAAAAACCGCGTATTCCTTTGAACCAAAATTGCCGCGATAAATTGACGGAACTTCGAGCAAAGGCAATTCCAAAGTTTCATTTTTACATTGATTTTCAACGCTTTCAGTCTCAGCAAATTCAGAAAATCGCTTGACATCACACTGAAAAAACGAATAAGCCTCACTTATTCCCAACACAAAAGCCAATACGATGAGCGAAATCTTCTTCATTTTTTCCAATTTCCGACAAAAGTACAAAACAAAAATGTATTTTTACCAAAAATTTTCACCATGATAAAATTCGCCATCCTATTATTTCAATTCCTATTCGGCATTGATTCTCAAACAATTCCGCAAGACCAAAGATGGATTTTAAGTTGGAACGATGAATTCAACAATAACGAAATCGACAATCAATTTTGGACAAAAATCTATCGTCATGAACCTGAATGGGCTCAACTAATGGCCTTGGATTCGGCTTTGTATGACTTTCGTGACGGGAATCTTATTCTAAAAGGCATGAAAAACAACTTTTTGCCCGATGACGAAGCACCTTACCTTACGGGCGGATTATGGTCGTGGAACAAGAAAGCCTTTGGCTTCGGGCGCATTGAAATCTGTGCAAAATTCTCAGCCTCAACTGGTTTCTGGCCTGCCATTTGGATGATGCCGCAATCGGGAAGCAAAATTCCTTGGCCTTATGGTGGCGAAATTGACATTATGGAGCATTACGATAACGATGATTATGTCACGCATTATGTCCATTCCTACTATACCGAAATTTTGAAAAAGACGAAACGGCCAAACTCTGGCACACGCGCGAAGTTTAACCCTGAAAACTACAATGTTTATGCCGTTGAAAAATATCCTGACAGCCTTGTTTTTTTCATTAACGACAAACGCACTTTCTATTATCCTCGGTTCAATCAAGGCGAAAACGGGCAGTTTCCTTTTGCCGACAACGATTTTTACCTTATTCTCAGCGCACAATTCCAGCAAAGCAAACTGTCGGACATTGACCCCGATAAACTGCCTATGGAGATGGACATCGATTATGTGCGGTTTTACGAAATGGCCGCTGACAACGACATCATTCCTGAGCCGAAAGAGTTTGAAATGCTCAGTTCGAAAAAATCAAAATTCATTGAAATAAAGATAGATACGAACATCGTATTTGATAATCCGGAAGAATATCAAATTATTACTGACAATGGAATTGCAACCCTTTCGGGCAACACAAAATTGGCGATTCCAACTCTCATTCAACTCATCGACAGCGACGGTAATATGCCAAATGTGAAAATTCACGACTGGCCAAGTTATCCTGTCCGTACATTCATGCACGACACGGGGCGCAATTATCAGTCCATTGAGATGCTCAAAGAAACGCTTGACCTAATGAGTTTCTACAAGCTGAACTATTTTCATTGGCATCTGACCGACCATCCGGCGTGGCGCATCGAATGCAAGGCTTATCCACAACTCAATGATCCTCAATATCAACGCGAAGGCCGCGACGAAGGCAAATTCTACACTTACGACGAAATCCGTGAAGTCATCACCTACGCAAAGGAGAGAGGCATTACCGTAATTCCAGAAATCGACATGCCCGGACACTCCACATATTTTAATAATACTTTTGGCGTGAGCATGGATTCTGAAGAAGGGAAAACGATTCTTGAGACTTGTTTGCAGGAATTTTTCGATGAAATTCTGGCAGAATCGTGTCCGTATTTTCACATCGGTTCCGATGAAATCCACATTGCTGACCCGCAAGGTTTTATGCGCTGGGCGGAAGACATCGTCGCAAGAAATGGCCGTCAAGCCATCGCATGGGCACCCGGACTGCCGGCTTCCGAAAACACTATACGTCAGATTTGGAATGAAGCCGAAGGCTCTAACGCCGCCATTTCGAGTAAGCCAGGGAAATATGTTGATTCATTTGTCGGCTACTTGAATTATTATGACCCGATGGTTTTCACCAACCGCGCCTTTCTTCATACGGCAGCAGCCCAGCAAGTGCCCGATACCACCAAAGCCCTTGGCGGCACGCTTTGCCTTTGGAACGATGTCAGGGTTGATGACAAAGAGAACATTGCGTTGCATAACGGCATGATTAGCGGCATGATGGCTTTTTCAGAACGCTTTTGGAATGGCGGCAATGCGGGTGAAATCGCCAACGAAAATCTGCCTTCGGGGCCATACACCATTGCAGGTTCGCGGCTTGCCAATTTTGAGGAAAAAATGAAAGTCCATCGCGACCGTTTCCACAAGGAGAAAATGCGCTGGGCGGCCAATTCCGAAATCGAATGGCGAGTAAGCATTGACGGCAATGCTCCTCAAACCGCTTTTGGCGGTGCCGTCGATTTGGACGCATTTTGCAAGCAATACGGCTTTGCAACCAACGACACGGCTTCGGCCTCGGCGCAAACCGTCATCATTGCCGAAAATGACATGGACATTCAGGCATGGATTGGATTCGACACGCCCGCGCGTTCCAACCGCAACGGCTACGGCATTGGCACACAGCATCATTGGGAAGGCGGAAGCCAATGTTTTGTCAATGGGGAAGAAATCCTTCCTGCCATCGAATGGCAAGAGCCGGGGAAATACGATTATCATTACAATACTTGGGCGCAACCCGAAGAAGAAGAGCCATACACCGACGAGCAGTTTTACTGGATGCGCGAGCCGGCAAAGATTCACTTAAAAAAAGGCGAGAACCTCGTTGAGATTCTCGCCCCTAAGACTTATCAAGGCTTGCGCTGGAGCTTCGCCTTCATTCCTGTAAACATTCATTCAGACGGTTCGGTTTCCGAAGTCGAAGGCATTCAATTCAAGCATTAATGATTGCCGGAATAGCTGCCGCTTAAAGTCTCGATAAACTGATTGGCAGCCGATTTCATGTTGGCGAAGTCGCCGCTCAAGGAACTGGAGCAGTCGAGGACCAGCATGATGAGGGCACTGCGGTATTCCTCGACAACTTCCGTATCGTTCTCAGAATCAAATTCGCTGTTGTTCTGCCATTGTCCTGATGAAGCGATTTGTTTCCATTGCTTTACATGATCCATTGAGACCTGTTCGCCATCAGGCGTGACAAGATTCCGGAAGGAGAAAAAATCAAAAATGCCTTGCGAAGTGGCCGAAACCACAGTGCCATTCATACATTCAAGGCCATGATATTCCACATTGCGCAGCACACCCATCGTGTTGTTGTTTTCACGTGAATAAGTGCCTTCGATGTAACAAGTCGAGTTTTGCGCGTTGTCAACATCATCAAATGTGAAACGGATGACATCGT
>JAGHSL010000051.1 GCA_018065885.1 Candidatus Limimorpha equi | reverse complement strand
GTGAATGATTTGAGTGAGAAGCAGTTGCGCATTGTGCTTCAATTCTGCGTCCGAAATGCCTAACTCATTGATAAGGTCGGCTTCCATGGTGTTTTCCTTCACTTCGTTGCTGCTGATGATAGCCTTTAAATCCTTGATTATCTTGGCTTTCATGTCGTTGGCCGAAGCGTTGGTGAAGGTGATGGCCAGAATGTTCTGAAAATTCCTGACCTGTTTTTCACTTTTCAGGCAGAGTTTTAGGTATTCCTTGATAATAGTATAGGTTTTTCCGGAACCTGCTGAGGCTTGGAAAACCTTGAAATTCTTTGCGTTATAGTTCATAATCTATTGTTCTTTCGTGTTGGTTTTTTCCGTGGACGGCTTTTCTGGAACAAGTGTCCGCTTTTTCTTGAAAATATCGCGTAACTTGTTGAAACTGTGGCTGTAGGAAATACCTAAACCTTGTGTGTAGGGTGACAATCGGTCAAATGTATAATCATAAAGGTAGTTGTTGCTGTTAGAATGATTGTAGGCATGTAGCTGTAGTTTTCCTTCCTTGCTGATTTTCCAGTAAATGTCGAATTCGCCAACGATGTTGGAAGCGTTTGATGCTGCGGTGTTGGTTGAGTTGACCATACCGAAATTGGTTTCAATGGTCAGACGATTGTCGAAAAGCTGTGTTTTCATAGCAATTTGCAGCTGTTCGCTTGAAAGTCGGTCGCCTGGTTTGTAATGTATACCTACGTCGAAGTTCTGGCTGATTTGCGATATCCAGTTTGTAAGTTGGTTGGTGACGACATCAAAATAAGCTGTTCCTCCGGTGAAATAGGTTGAGGCTTGAACATTGCTGAATGAATTGAGGATAAGCAGCGAGATGGCTTGTTGGGTCATTGCCGCCTGATTGGTGGTGTCGAGAATGGTGAAAATTGCGTTTCTGGTGTCTTCGGTTGTGTTCGGGAATCTGATGCCGAATGAAATGTTTGGGTTTGTCAGCGAATTGGAAAGGTGGATGAGGCATTCCACGTTGACATTGTTGAATTGTGATGAGGTGCTGTCGATGACGATACCCAAAGAACTCAGAGGAGCTGTCGTCGAATAAACGCCAGTGACATTGATTGAACCTTGTGCGGGGTCGCCGACCCAAGAAATGGTGCCTCCCTTTTGAAGTTTCAGGTTTTTGCTTATGATGTTGCCGTAGTTGATTTGCAGTCTACCGTCATCTATCTGGTATTCACCAAAAAGTGTGAGATTTTCTGATTGATTGCTGCCGATTTTAATGTTTCCGGAACCAGTCGCTTCCAAAGTTCCGAAATCGCTTGGAAGCAGGATTTTTACTTTTGCCTCGTTGGTCAGGTCGATGTCGAGATTGAGGCCTAAATTGCTTTTCGCTTTCTTTTTTGGAATGTCGAGTTCGGTGCTTTCGGCTTCTGTTTCTGGTGCTGGAACAAATGTGATAAAGTCGTTTTCCTTGACGGTTGAGGAATTGTTTAAAGGAATTGTAATTTTAGTGCCTTGTCTTGTCAATGCTTTGATTTTCAGTTTGATGTCGTTGGTTGGGCCTTTGATTTCGACAATGCCGTTGGTGATTGCCGTGCCGTAATAATTCGGGTCATCTTTGAAAGTCGTTGCCAAGACCAGGAAGTTCTCAGGCAGCAAGGTGATATTTAAGTCGAAGTCCTTAAGGTTTTTATGCTTGATGTTGCCGACAACTCGAGCTGAATGTCCCAAAGTGTCGGTTAAAACCATGTTGCTGAGTTCTATTTCGTTTTCAGAAAGTCTTATTGTCGGACTGAAGGTGTAGAAGGTCTTCAGATATTCGATTTGGCAGCCTCCGTCTTCGATGGAAAGTTCGCCTTCGATGACAGGTTTTTGAATGGAACCTTTTATTGTGAAGCCTCCATTGCCAAGTCCTCGTATTCTCGACACGATGCCTTGAGTGAAATTTGAGAGGCTGCCTAATTCCAGACTGTCAAGTTTAAGATTGAAGTCGAGGTTGTCTTCTTTCTTCTCGGTATTGTAAAATCCGCTTAGTGTGAATGTCGGTTTCCCTAAATTGACAATGGAAGTTTCGAGGAAAATGGAATTGTTCGGATAATCCCAGTAACTGTTGACGCGCAAGTCGCCCATTTTGTTGCCGTTAAACATGAAATTGTCGATGCCGAGATTGGCAAGGATTGACGGATTTCCTTTCAGGTCGCTGACTTGTGCGTTACCATCAATGATGCCATCGAGGTCAAATCCCATTCCTTTGAAAATCAAGTTGAAAGTAGATAGATTAAAACCGTTGAAATAAGCATTGATGGTGTCGTTTTTATAATAAGGAACATGTCCGTCAATTGCGAAACGTTGTTCGTTATGCGAAATCTCTAAGTTTTGAATGGAAATTCTGTCGTCGTCGAAGACGATACTGTTCGATGGATTGATGCTCCAGACAGAATCGTTGATGAGCAATTCGGCCGACTTGATGTTGAATCGTCCGCCGGTTTCTGTAGGGTTGAAAATGGTTTTGATGTCGGCGCGGCTGTTGTTCTGGCTCTCTTGGTCATTCCATCTTAAATTGGCGAAGACAGTGTCGCTTTTGAGCGTGTTTTCAAAGACGAAGTTTTCGAGGCAAAGTCTTGCCGAATCGTGTTCGGTGCTGTCACGCAAAATGATTTCATCGATGTTGAATCTTGCGATAGTGCTCCTTGGATAGGTAAGTTGCTTATATTCAAATTCGTTGATGATGATGTTGTTGAATTTTGCTCCTTTTGAACGCAAAGTCATGTTGAGCGTATTCGTCCTTGAGGTGAAAGTTCCGTTTAAGGTAGTGTTGTTTGCCAATTGCAGTTGAGGTAGCAACAATCTTGTGATAGTGCTTGGGTCGTTGATATTCAGGTCTATAATGAAATCTTGTTCTTTTTTGTCCTTGATTTTCAGGTATTTCTGAATGTCGTTATCCCATTTTGGGATATTGGTGTAAGAGTCAAGGTAGATTTTGACGGCGTTTGGCAAACTGGCAAAATTCATCAGCCCTGCCATTTGGAACGTAAAGAAGTCGCAATTGATGTTGATGCGCCGTTTCAACAGTTTGTCGTTCACGATGTTAGCATCAAAATGTTCCATGTTGTAATTGCCACGGCTGTCGGTGTAGTGGGTGTTGTCTAAACTCAACGAGCCTTCTATCTCGTCGGGGTCGAATCCCACGAAATCGGCGGTGATTTCAGTGTTCAGAATTGAGAGCGAATCGCTTTTGATGATGTTCAGACTGCGAAGGTCGGCTTTGTTGACGATGGCGGAAAAGTCGCCATGTGGTTTTTTTGTGTTGAAATCGGCGAGACCGTTAAAATCAAGGTCCAATTCATCGTCCTTGATGCTGATTTTGCCGTTGAAACGTTTGTCGGTGAGTCGTCCGTTGAGTTTGATTTTATCAATTGTATTGTCTAAGACGTAAGCGTTGGAGGCCTCGCCGTTGATGTCGAATTCCATATTTCCTTTGGGCTTTTTCCGACCTGCGATTTCGGCATTCAAATCGATGCTGCCAACGAAATCCGAAGCATTTGCAATTGTGCCAATGTCAATGCGTTTAGCTTTGACTTTGCCGGAAAAGGCATTTCCGTTGCTGCCTTGCTGGTCCATGTTGAAAGAAGCGATGATGTTACCGATGCCCGAAGTGATGTTGGCGTTGGCCAAGAAATCGTTGTATGAGCCTTCGAAATTGAGCGTGATGTTGCCGCTTTCCATGCCTTTGAGCGATTCGGGCAAAGGTATGGTGATGCTTTTGCTTGGAATGTAGAAGTTCGCCAAATCATCGTAAGTGTAGTGCATCTTGCTGATATTCAGCGTGTGCATTCCATTGTCGAAATCCTCTGGATGCATGGTTAATGTGCCTTCGATGGTAGTCTGTTCGCCGATGCCGATTTTCATGTCGTCGGCCTTGAAATGCTCGATAGGGCCGGTAAAATAAGTCTCAAAATGCACTAAATCAGGCATTTTGTACATGACGGTTGCGAAAGCGCCGATGTCGGAAAGCATGATGTCGCTGGGGAAGATTTTCGTGTCGAAATAGACGGAATCGGTGAATGTGTCCAAATCGCTGAAATCGCTGAAAAGCATTTTCAAATCCATGTAGATTTGGCTGTTGTTGGTCTGAAGGTGCAGGCCGTCGACAATGATTCCCGAAGGCGAAACGTTGGCCAAACCTTGCATGTCTTTTAATTCAAAACCGCATAAATCTTTGGCTGTCAGTTTGTTGATGTTGGCATGAATGAAGTCGCCTATGATGGCAATGTCGTTTGCATTGAGGTTGACATTGTCCAAGACAAGGTGGGAATAATCCATCTTGTTGGCTAAGGTTTTCTGCAAATCGGCCTGATCCTGTTTCCACAATTGGAAACTGACGTTGCTTAATGCAACCTGGTCAATGTAAATTTCGGTCGGTTCCGTTGGCTTTTTCTGGACCGTATCCGATGATTGGAAAGCGTTGGCAATCGGTGCAAAATTGAACTCGTCTTCGCCTTCATATTTGATGAGATTGGCCGTCACGTCTTTTAGCTCGGCTTTCGCGATGTGGATTTTCCCGTTTAGCAAGTCCTGTACGACAAATTTTGTCCGTAAATTTCCGATAGTTGCTAAATCGTTGTCTTTTAAATCCTTAATGTAAAAATCGCCAATATAAATGCTGAGATTCGGAGCTATGTAAAGTTTTCCGATTTTTATTTTCGCACCTGTTTTCTCGGAGAGGTATCCACCTGCAATTCTTGCCGCAAACTTCTGAGTGATAGTGTCTTGAACGGCAATGAAAAGACTGGTGACTGCCGATAAAATCACCATGATGAGAATTAGTATGCTATGGATAATCTTTTTTTTGATAATTTTGACCCTCCAAATTTTAGCTATGAACGAATATATTTTAGGCATCGAATCATCGTGCGACGACACCTCTGCCGCAGTTCTTCAAGGCACCTGTGTCTTATCAAATGTCATTGCTAGTCAGAAAGTTCACGAGAAATACGGAGGCGTTGTCCCCGAACTCGCATCGCGTGCTCACCAGCAGAATATCATACCTGTCATCGACACGGCTTTGAAAGAGGCAAAAATAAACAAAAATCAGTTAAGTGCGATAGCTTTTACGCGCGG
>JAGHSL010000318.1 GCA_018065885.1 Candidatus Limimorpha equi | reverse complement strand
AAAACTCGAGACAATAAAGCACCGCTGGGAGGAGATGGGCGAACAACTCGCCGACCCTGCCATTGCAGGCGACATGAAGCGTTTCGTCAAGCTCAACAAGGATTACAAGGATTTGGAGCCTATCGTTACCGCTTTCAAGGAATACAAGTTGCTGAAAGCAAACATTGAGGAAGCACGCGAAATCCTCGCCACCGAAAAAGACGAAGAAATGCGCAAGATGGCCGTCGATGAAATCGAGGCGGCACAATCGCGCATTGATGTCCTTGAACAAGACATCCGCGTGATGATGATTCCTAAAGACCCGCAAGACAGCAAGAACGCCATCATGGAAATCCGTGCCGGAACCGGCGGCGACGAGGCCTGCCTCTTTGCCGGCGACTTGTTCAGAATGTATGCCAAATATTGCGAAGCCAAAGGCTGGAAGATTGAAATCACTTCCGTCAGCGAAGGCGCCAGCGGCGGCTACAAGGAAATCGACTTCAACGTGACGGGCAACGGCGTTTACGGCATCCTGAAATTTGAATCGGGCGTTCACCGCGTGCAGCGCGTACCAAAGACCGAGACCCAAGGCCGCATACACACTTCAGCCGCATCTGTAGCGGTTCTGCCTGAAGCAGAGGAATTTGACGTGGAAATCAACGAAGGCGAAATCAAATGGGACACTTTCCGTTCGAGTGGAGCCGGCGGTCAGAACGTGAACAAGGTTGAATCGGGTGTGCGTCTGCGCTACGTTTGGAAAAACCCGAACACAGGCGAATCGGAGGAAATCCTGATAGAATGTACCGAGACCCGCGACCAACCCAAGAACAAGGAAAGAGCCTTGTCGCGTTTGCGCACCCGCATCTACGACATGGAATATCAGAAATACATCAACGACATTTCAGCAAAGCGCAAGACCATGGTCTCAACCGGCGACCGTTCGGCAAAGATTCGCACCTACAACTATCCGCAAGGACGTGTCACCGACCACCGCGTGGAAGGCTTGACCGTATACAACCTCTCCGCAGTCATGGATGGCGACCTGAACGAAATCATCGAGAAACTGCAAATGGCTGAAAATGCGGAACGACTGAAAGAAAACATTGAATCATAACACAACACCATGAATAAATCACAACTTTTTGAACAAATCAAGCAGAAGCAATCGTTTTTATGCGTTGGCTTGGACACCGACATCAACAAGATTCCTCAGGAATTATTGGCTATGGAAGACCCTGTCTTCGAGTTTAACAAGCAGATTATCAACAAGACAGCGCAATATGCCGTTGCTTACAAGCCCAACACGGCTTTCTACGAAGTGTATGGCACAAAAGGCTGGCTGAGTCTGGAACGCACCATTCAGTACATCCACAACAACTATCCTGAAATCTTCGTCATAGCCGATGCAAAACGCGGCGACATTGGCAACACTTCAGCCAACTATGCCAAGGCATTCTTCAACACGCTGAAAGCCGATGCCCTCACCGTGGCACCTTACATGGGCAAGGATTCCGTCGAGCCTTTCCTAAACTTCGAAGACAAGTGGGTCGTCCTTCTGGCCCTGACTTCCAATGCCGGCTCAAAGGATTTCCAATATCTCAGTGTTGGCGACAAGATGCTGCACCAGCAGGTGCTGCAAACTGCAACCACTTGGGCCGACTCCGAAAAAATGATGTTTGTGGTTGGCGCAACACACCCTGAAGAATTGGGCGAAATCCGCAAGATGTTGCCCGATTACTTCTTCTTAGTGCCAGGCGTTGGCGCACAGGGCGGCGACTTGCAAGCTGTTGCCAAAAACGGACTGAACAATGAATGTGGCCTGCTTGTCAACTCATCGAGAGGCATCATTTACGCTTCCAATGGCAGCGATTTCGCCATCCGCGCCGGCGAAAAGGCCAAGGAATTGCAGGAACAGATGGCTGTCTTGCTGAAAGAGAAAGGAATAATTTGATTTTTGAAAACATATTTTCGTTTCGTTGCAAGAGACCATTGAAACAACAAAGCTAAAAGTCCGCCTTTTTTTTAAAGTAGGCGGACTTTTTGGCAAACGGCAGTGAGCTTTTTACAAAATTGGCGAAATACTTTTGAATCACTTTATTTGCAAAGATTCATTATATTGCTTCAACACAATTTGCTTTTATTGCTGTCCGCTAAAACAAAAAAGCCGGCGGAAATCCATCCGCGATGCCAGTAGACAGGCGTTGCGGATGTTTTTTCATAAAAATAAGCCCCCCTAGTCAAACAGAGAGAGCTGAGGCGGCGGATTTTCCTGTTCTTCCAGCAGTTTGGACCAGTCTTTTTCCGGTTCTTCGAGGAAAGTGTAAAGGTTTTGTTTATGACTGTTGTTTGTTATCGTGCAAATTTACTACTTTTGCCCTGCAAATCTGATGTGACGCATTTCGCGCTGCAAATTTAAGGTTTGCAATCTAATATGAGACTGTGCAAGTCTCGCACCGTCAAAGCCAGATAATGGGTGCTATTGGTTTGGACGGTGAAATGAAACAAATAGAACCCACCTTATTTTACCATGAAAAAAATCTATTTGATTATCAGCATTTTTGCCATCGTATTAGCGGGATGCAAGAAAACGGACGACTCAAACGAAATTGAAGGAACTCTCATCACGGAATTGCGTTCCCATACAGAAAAGTCGCCCAACCCGATGAATGTTGCCAACTGCAGGCTGCCAAAATCCAAAGAGACCCTGGAATCACTCACCCACGTATCGAAAAACCGTTTATTCTACATGGACTATTTGGCAGATTTTCCTATGGAGGCACTTTGCAAGACAGGTAGTGCTAGATACACGTCTGATGCCGCCTTGGAAGGCGAAAAAATGTATTTCACCGATTATTTAGATTTACTGTATTATGAACATTCCGATCCGATTCCTATGGATGACCCTTTGGTTTGTTCCGCTTTCGTATGCCAGAATGAGAAGAAGGAAACCCTTTTCTGCCACAATATGGATGGCGCAGGAGGAAGCATCATTGCACTTTATCAACGCCCCAAACCTGGCCAATATGGCTTTGTGTCATTGTCAAGCACCATTTACAACGGAATCAGAGTGGCACCTGAATATCTGACAGATGGATGCTTGATGGACGGAAAAACGGATCTCTCTTACCTTCTCACCCAGCATATCTCCGACTTGGGCGGAATGAATGACCAAGGTCTGTGCTACTGTATGCTTCAGCTGCCACCACTGCAGAAACCCGGCGAAAATGACACGACGACTACCCTACCGCACATCACCGTGGAAAACAAGAATGGTGACTATTCGCTACCGCAACTGACCTATCCGTCTATGTACTATATGCTGCTCACACGCTGCGCCACCGTAGATGATGCCGAAAAAATGCTGCGTGATGATTTCGACTTCACCCACCTCAACTACATAATGAACGGGCACCTGCTCGTTGCCGATGCCACCGGTGACTATGCTGTCTTCGAGTATTGGAACGACTCACTCTATGTCCTGCGGGCAGATGAACGCAAGGTGATATTGGAAAACACTCCTCATGTAATCCCCTTTGAGTACTGTAGCATGGAGAATTATTATTGCAATCTGGAAGCTACAAAAACATACATGCAGGACAAATGGCAATATGAATTCAGTGCCAAAGCCCGCGTCGGACGAATGATGAATTCATACAGACCGGTCATGAGCGAATTCCAAGCACTCAAATGCCTGCAAGAAGGCACCTTCGCCATTGAGTATCCTGGTGAGCTGACCAATTACTCCGCAGTATATAATGCCAATCAGCGCACCGTGCTCTTCAATGTCCACAACGACATGTCAGAAGCCTTCACCATTGACCTGAAAAAAGATTTACAATAGTAAAAAATTGAAAACACACAATTCATGAAAAAGATTTGTTTAATTATCAGCATCTTTGCCATCACATTGGCAAGTTGCAAAAAAAAGCGACGATGATTCCGGTAACAATGTTAATATACCACAATATCAGAATTTTCTGGATAGCATTTCACTTTCGGAACAAAATGCTTGGGCAGAAGAAAAGGCCTATATTAAACAAAACGGCTTCCGTGAAGATACGGAATGGTGGGACACAACGCACAATACCATTTACGACATAGCAAACAAGAAGGTTTGGGTCACACTCCACGAGGGATTACTTGATAGCACAATTCACAAGTTCAGCCTGTAAATTCATCTTCTTATCAATGTAATTCACCAATTTGAAAATCCGTCTTGCGAAAGTGAGGCGGATTTTTCGTGCGGTTTGTCCACGGCCCGACACAATATTTTCCATCTCCTTTGAAAAACCTAAGCCAAAAAACAATATTTTTGCAGTTTTGTAGTATTCAGTTTGTAGCAAACAATAACAAATTACAATAAAGCAATGACTTTTAAAAGGTTAAACAACATTACAGGCTGGCTGGCTGGTTTGATTGCCACCGTCGTGTATTTTCTCACGCTCGAACCAACGGTGAGCTGGTGGGACTGCGGCGAGTACATCTCGACTGCTTTTAAACTGCAAGTGGGTCACCCTCCTGGGGCACCTCTTTTCCAAATGTTAGGCCGTTTCTTCTCGCTCTTTGCGGGCGGCGATGTCACCAAAGTGGCCATGATGATCAACGGCATGTCGGCCATTTGCGGCGGCCTGACCATCGCATTTTTGTTCTGGACCATCACCATGCTGGCCCGAAAAATCTGGATGAAAGAAGGCGAAGATGCGCCTTGGGTGAATAAGATTGGCGTGCTGCTGGCCGGTTTCGTCGGCGCCATCGCCTACTGCTTCAGCGAATCGCAGTGGTTCAACGCCGTGGAAGGCGAAGTGTATTCTATGTCATCTTTCTTCACCGCCGTCACATTCTGGGCCATCCTGAAATGGGAGGAATCGTCCGACGACCCGAAGAGCCTCCGCTGGATTGTCTTCATCGCCTTCATGATTGGCTTATCCATTGGCGTTCACCTGCTTAACCTCTTGTGCATCCCTGCCATCGTTTATGTGGTTTACTTCAAGAAAGCCAAGAAAAAGATCACGTTTTGGCGTTTCATTGGCGTGGGCCTCATCTCGGTGGTGCTGCTTTGGCTAATCAACAACTTCATCGTGCCTCAGACCGTCAACCTGGCTGGCAAGATGGAACTGTTCTTCGTCAACACGCTTGGAGCTCCATTCAATCTGGGCACTATCGTTTATTTCGCTCTCATCATCGGACTCATCGTCTGGGGCCTGATTTACACCACCAAGCGTCAGAAAGTGGTTTGGAACACCGCCATCCTCTGCCTCATGTTCATTTTAATTGGCTACTCGTCGTTCTTCATGCTGGTCATCCGCGCCAACACGAACACGCCTATCAACGAAAATGAGCCGAAGGAATCGCTTTCGCTGCTGGCTTACCTCAACCGTGAACAATACGGCAGCTGGCCTTTGCTTTACGGCGCTTATTACAACGCTCCCGTTTCCGATGCCAAAGATGCATCTCCAATCTATGTCAAGGATGAAGAAGCGCACAAATATGTCATCACCGACGACCGCAAACACTCCGAACCTGAATATCCCGACGAAATGAAGACCATCTTCCCACGTATGTGGAGCACGCAAAACGAGCGTCATATAGATACGTATGAACACTATCGCAAAGACCGCCGAGGCAACATCATCGGCGACCCTGTGAGAGTGAAAAAATACGATGGCTCAACTGAAACCGTCCTGAAGCCGACCATGGGACAAAACCTGAAGTTCTTCTTCAACTATCAATGCAACTGGATGTATTGGAGATACTTCATGTGGAATTTCGTTGGCCGTCAGAACGACATCGAAAGCCAAGGCGAACTAAGCCACGGAAACTGGTTGAGCGGCATCAGTCTCATTGATGACGCCCGTCTCGGCGACCAGAGCGACATGCCTGAAAGTTTGCAGAATCCTGGCAGAACCACCTATTTCTTCCTGCCTCTGATTCTCGGCCTCATCGGTTTGGTTTGGCTGCTGTATCGTGACCGTCGAAGCAGCTGGATTATCATCCTCGTCTTTGTCATGACTGGCATTGCCATCGTCGTCTACCTGAACCAAGTGCCTTGCCAGCCTCGTGAAAGAGACTACTCCTACGCAGGTTCCTTCTACGCCTTCTGCATCTGGATTGGCATGGGCGTGATCGCCCTCATCGACCTCATTGACCGCGCCACCAAGAGCAAGAAAATGGTGACAACCGTGGCCGTCGGCCTGGTTTGTTTCCTCGCCGTGCCATGCGTCATGGGTTCGCAAGGCTGGGAAGAACACAACCGTTCCGGCAAGACTTCGGCCTTAGACTGGGCAAAGAACTACCTTGCACAGTTACCTCCGAATGCCGTCATTTTCACCCGTGGCGACAACGACACCTTCCCACTTTGGTACGTCCAGGAAGTGGAAGGCTACCGCACCGATGTCCGCGTGTGCAATTACATGCTTTCACAAGGCTATTGGTATGTCCATCAGATGGGCAGAAAGGTCTACGAATCGGAACGCATGCCGTTGACATTGAGTCCTAAGGAATATGAAAACGGTGTCAACGAAAGTCTGCCTATCATTGAGGAAGATTTCTTCAACGGCAAGCGTGTCGAATTGCAGCAAGTCATTGATTTCCTCAACAACCCGAAGGCCGTGAAGTATTACCAAGGCGGTGGCTCGACCCACTATGTGCCTTGCCGTCAACTGAAACTGACCGTCGACAAGGAAGCCTGCATCCGCAATGGCATCGTCCCTAAAGATATGCAGGACAAGATTGTTGACGAAATCAGCTGGG